>JAZLKQ010000280.1:0-5388 GCA_045597745.1 Bacteroidaceae bacterium
AGCCGTCTCAGCTCTATGACCAGCAATGCTTTTTGCAATACTGCCAAGGTACGTCTGGTTTCCTGTTGCGAACACAATACCGCGAGCCGTACCACTTACAACATTTGAGCCCATGAAGGCGAGGTTGTCGAGGTCAACGACACTCCCCTCGTCAGCATTACATAGTGGAGTCTTCTCAATGCTATCACTTTCACCTGTCAGTGATGATTGGCTGACAAAGAAATCTTTACTCTCAACGATGCGCAGGTCTGCAGGAATCATATCTCCAGCACTCAACAAGACAATATCACCAGGCACAAGTTCTTCAACGGGAATCTCACCACTTTCATAATTGGCACGTTCCACATAACAGGTGTTCTTCACCATCTTCAACAGTGCATCGCTCGAACGACCTGCCTTCAATTCCTGCACAAAACGCAGAATGGCAGAGAACACCACCATCGTACTTATTATAATAATGGTTGTCCAATCCTGTTCTCCTGGATCTGCCAACACTACATCAAGAACAAATGATATTATGATCAGTGCTGTCAGTACACCAATGAAAGGATTTATAAAAGCAGAGACAAGTAGTTTGGCAGGATTGGTGCGTTCTTCGTGTACCACAACATTGTCACCATATTTCCTTCGTCTGCTCTCTACATCATGTATTCCCAGTCCACGTCTATGCGAATACAAGGCACTATATACATTCTCTAATGACTGGCGAGATGCAAAACGAGCATACTCGCTGTTGTAAACAGCCCTTGTCATAGGGCTCTTCTTGAAATTGAAAAGGTGCTTCATCTTTCTGTTTTCCTTTCTTTTTCAAATGTTATACAATCGGTTTGCTAAATCGGCTGCAAAGGTATTGTGAATGTTAACAATCTATAGTTAGAGAACCATTAGAACTAAATTACAGATTCGTTAGAACCAATTCTAATGACTTTCTAACGGATAAGTCTTATCAATTATGCAGGAAAATTATTAACTTTGCCATAGATATGGATACAGTTCTTATTATCGAAGATGACCAACGACTTGCCACTTTGCTCCAGACAGGCATTGAAGAGGCGGGGCATCATGTGCTACTCGCTTTTGATGCAGAGATGGCTTTACGACTAATTAAAAGCGAAAGAGAGAATATACGTCTTGTGATTAGTGACATCATTCTGCCCAGAATGAATGGCATAGAACTATGCAAACGTATTCGTTCCGAACATAATGGCATTCATATATTGATGCTGACGGCACTCGGGACCACAGATGACAAACTTGAAGGATTTGATGCAGGAGCCGACGACTACATGACCAAGCCGTTCGACTTTCGTGAGCTATTGGCACGCATAAGAGTCCTCTTGAAGCGAAGCAACACTTCTGCCTTTACAACCAAGGAGCCTGACCGAATATTAACATATTCGAACCTTGTACTCAGACTTGACCGACACGAATGTATGCGTAACGAAGTTTCAATACATCTAACACCAAAAGAATTCAAACTTCTGCAATATCTGATGGAGAATGCAGAACGGGTGGTAAGCCGAACAGAGATACAGGAGAATGTGTGGCACACTCATTTTGATACGGGTACAAACTTCATAGATGTTTATATCAACTATCTTCGTCGCAAAATCGACAAGGAATTCTCGCCAAAACTCATACATACAAAACCTGGAATAGGATTCATTCTCTGTAATGATGAAGAACAATAGACTTTTTCTTACAATCAAGTACACCATTTTTATGTCTGTTGTACTGGTAGCTTCGCTCATAATAATATATATAGTAAGTGAACGTGCTCGTCATGACGCTTTTCAAGGTAACCTTCGCTCAGAAGCAATAACAAAGGCAAATCTTTTTCTTGAGAAAAAGGTAGATGCCTCTACAATGCAGCATATATACCTCAACAATACGCAATTCATCAATGAAGTAGAAGTTGCTGTATATACAAGAGATTTTAAGATGCTCTACCATGATGCTGCCGAGCATGACATCGTAAAAGAGTCACAAAACATGATAAATGAGATATGCAGTCAAGGCGAGATTGATATCCCAGTTGCAAAGGGATACCAAGCGATAGGAATTCTATATAAGGAGAAACTTGTCGTCACTGCAGCCGCTCGTGATGGTTATGGAGAGACTAATATGGATACACTTCGTTCTACACTTCTCACAATCTTTTTTGTATCCATCATTTTTATGGCTATCGTTGGATACATCCTTGCTACCATCACCATACGTCCTATCGAACGTGCACTTGCCAGCCAAAAGATGTTTGCAAGCAATGTCTCTCATGAACTACGTACACCACTGGCAGCAATCATGGGAGAATTGGGACTGGCTCTACAGAAAGAACGCACATCGGCAGATTACCAAAGACGTATAAGCCGTGCCCTCGGTGATGCATCACGTATGTCTGACACTATCATTGGGCTGTTAAATCTGGCAAGAGCAGAATATGATGCCTCTCAAATAAAGATGGAGTCTATCCGCATTGATGAACTTCTAATGGATGTTGTGGAAGAGCTGATACGTGCCAATCCTGAATATCACATCAACATATCTTTTACGGAAACTCCAAATGACGATGACGCAGTGTCTGTCTCTGCCAACAAGTATCTGCTTGCTCTCGCTGTCCGCAATCTGATTGAGAACAACTGCAAATACTCTTCTGACCATACTTCAGACATTGTCATTCACACGGACGATTCTCTCTTCGTGACATTCTCAGACTCAGGACTTGGCATGAGCTGCTCTGAGCAACGTAATCTTTTCACGCCATTCTATAGGGGAAGTAATGACTCGTCTGGTCATGGCATAGGCATGGCTCTTGCCTATCGCATTGCAGTCCTTCACGGATTTTCTATAGGCGTACATTCTAAGAGTGGGCATGGCACTACATTTACTCTAAGGATGCAGAAATGTGTGTAAACGAAAAAGGCGTTGATGCTGATGTGCACCTACGCCTTTTTTATGTGTTTACAAACTAAAAGTGTGTAATTGTCATTACTTGAGTGAGTAGAGATAAGGATCCTTGTCATCGCCAGTCTCAGCTACTGCAACCTTATCTTCACGAAGCAACCATCCGATACCGAGGTTGAAATCCTTCTCAGCCAACTTTGTAGCCTTCTTAATCTGCTTGAATGTCAAGCCTTCTGTCTCTGACAACGCATTCCAAATAAGACCTGCGATGTTTCCTGCCTTTTCCTGCAACATAATCTTAATTACCTTTAATATATTAAACAATCTATTGTATTTATACCATATTCATCAGTCTAAACCTCTGTAAAGTATCAAAACGAATATAGCATCCCTTAAACACGTTGCAAAGTTACACCTTTTTATACAAAAGGCAAAACATTTAGTACATATTATGCACAAAATGAGCTAAAAACGTCTTCTATATTGACAAAAAGCAAGAATTGAGTGTCCAAATGCTGTGTACGAGCACACTAATTGCCATACTCCTCTTTAGCAAACTTATACTCAAGCACCAACTTACCATCAGCCTTGTTGTAATACTTATACACCAAGGTTAGTCCCATCTCTTTGACGCCTTTGAGCTCTACAGAGTTGCGTATTGATGTTAGAATCGCACTACGCATTTCTTCCTTTTGCTCTTCAAGATTAGCAAGTCCATCCTCATCTGCATCTATCGTATAGTAATAGATATAATCGTTGTTGCCCTCTATGTCATGAAAGACAAGGCTGTCAAGTATTACATTGTTTTCAGGCGACACAGACTTTGGACATTCACGCTCAGTAAATCGTTTTGACTCTCTCTCTACTCGCTGACGCTTTGACTCCTGGCAGGATGACGCCACAGCTATCAGCAGAGCGAGCATGACCGCGTTGCGTATATTCATAATATAAGTTATTATACTTATAAGTTATTAATTATTAATTATAAGTCTCGAAAGTACACTAGATAATATAACCGTATTTATCTTCTTTTGTCATCTTATAATTTATAATTATATGATTACTTGTTGATGACCTGTGCCAAAGCCTTGGCAAGCTGGTCTGGACAAGAAGTAGGCTTCATGCCACAGCTAATACCCTGGAGTCTTCCTATCACATCCTCAGCCTTCTGACCTCTCACAAGCATAGCAATGCCTTGGGTATTGCCCATGCAACCACCGATAAATGTTGCGTTTTGAATGATGTGTGTATTTTCATCTATATCAATTATGATAGCCTTGCTACAAGTGCCTTGTGTCTCGTATGTATACTGCATAGTAGTCTATTTATACCTTATTATATTATATATAAAATAAAGGGCGCCAAGGATAGCCGTATGTTTTATTTCCTATTCGTGCTTATCCTAAAACGCCCCTTTGCTTATGTAATCTCATGCTCTTGATTGAGCAAGAAGAGTTGTACTCGATATCTTGAGATGACTGTATGTAGCCATTCTCAAAAGCAGAGCGGATGATTACTTCATGTTAGTATATACATTCTGTACATCGTCAAACTCCTCAAGACGCTCTACCATCTTGTCAAGAGTCTCGCGCTGCTCATCTGTTACCTCCTTGAGGTCATTTGGCACGTAAGTGAACTCAGCAGATGTGATTTCGAATCCATTGTCCTCAAGATACTTCTGAATCTGAGCAAATGACTTAAGATCACCATAGATAGTGATTGTTGTCTCGTCCTTCTCCTCATCGTACTCCTCATCAAACTCATCATTTACACCAAACTCGATTGCTTCAAGGATGAACTCATCCATGTCGAGATCAGCCTTCTTCTTGAAAGTGAACTGGCTGAAGTGATCGAAGAGGAATGAGAGTGAGCCAGTAGTACCCATGTTGCCGTTGAACTTGTTGAAGATACTACGTACGTCAGCTACAGTACGAGTAGTGTTGTCTGTAAGTGTATCAACAAATACAGCAACTCCGTGAGGTCCATATCCTTCGTAAGTGACACTCTTCCATGCAGACTTGTCCTTACCTACCGCATTCTTGATTGCACGGTCGATATTGTCCTTAGGCATATTCTCATGACGGCAAGTAGCTATTACGGCACGAAGATGAGCGTTATTGTCTGGATCTGGTCCACCTTCTGCTACTGCGATTGCAATCTGCTTACCAAGTCTTGTAAATGTCTTTGCCATGTTGCCCCAGCGCTTGAGCTTACGGGCTTTTCTAAATTCAAATGCGCGTCCCATTTGTCTGTTTCTTTTTATTTTATGTTATTATTTCTTATTGCTTCTTATTGTACCAGCGTGCAAGGCAGTAGCTTACAATCAGGCAGATAGTAGATGGCAGCAGACTCCAGTCAAACTGTCCAAACAATATCTGCACAAGCCACAATACTGCCACTACATAGTATAGTATGTCAAATACCTTGCCCTTGTTCATCTTCACAATTTGTAAAAACTACTTTCCTCTAACCTTTGCACCGAGCTTG
>JAZLKQ010000281.1:0-1193 GCA_045597745.1 Bacteroidaceae bacterium
GTTTGGTATATTTCGTTTAGTAAGATGTTCCAATTGTCTGATAGTGCTTCCATAGATGGAAACAGTATGTTTGCACCTTGGCTGAGTAATGCCGGGTCTGGTAGTGGTCGTGTGTTGACAGCTATAGTAAATACTCCTGCAGCAACTCCTGCCTGTACTCCAAGCGGTGCATTCTCTACTACAAGAAACGAGTCTGCCTTGTATGCTTCTTCGCTCTTGTATACCTTATTATATTTCTCCATACCCATGAGATATGGTTCAGGATTTGGTTTGCCGTACTTCACGTCAAATGCGGTAACCATCAGTTCGGGAGTGAATATGTCAGGGAAGTTGTGGTTGAGGCGTTGTAGCAAGGAGGCTTGACCAGAACCCGTCACAACCATTGGCGTAACTCCTGACTCCTTGACCTTGATGAGCAACTGGTGTGCTCCTGGCATCTTTTCGGCTTTGGGACATGTATTGAAGAGCTCACTCTTGTAATGGTATATCTCCTCAATCTCTTCTTCTGTAGCATCGTGTCCCCTGTCGATATTGCTATAGATATTGATGGTGCCTGCTCCTGTGCGCCCTTCATGCATGTATGCATCTTCACGCTTGAAGCTCTTGAAACCATAATGCTGCATGGTCTCAGTCCAGCAGTAGGCATGATTTCGCATGGAGTCGAACAAGACTCCGTCCATGTCAAACATGACAGCTTTCAGGTCTATCTTCTCGTATTGTTTCTGCTTAAGATAGTCTATGATAGCCTTGTGTATCTGTTGTCGCATCATTGATATGAATAGACCCACTCCATGCCTATATCAATAAATATAGGTAGAGGAGTGGGTCTGTATAGATTGTATTTACTTGAGCTTCTCCTGAATAGCTGCGCTTTCTGCTTCGTAACCTGGCTTGTTGAGGAGAGCAAACATGTTCTTCTTGTATGCCTCTACACCAGGCTGGTTGAATGGGTTAACTCCAAGGAGAATGCCAGATATACCGCAAGCCTTCTCGAAGAAGTAGATGAGCTGACCGAGGTTGTACTCGTCGAGCTTCTCGATGCTGATCTTGAGGTTTGGTACGCCACCATCAACGTGAGCGAGCTGAGTACCGAGTTCTGCCATCTTGTTGACTTCGTCAATACGCTTACCAGCGAGGAAGTTGAGTCCGTCAAGATTCTCCTCGTCAGATGGTACTTCAAGAGTAGTGTTAGC
>JAZLKQ010000282.1:0-1055 GCA_045597745.1 Bacteroidaceae bacterium
GATAGAAAGCAAGGACAACGTAATATATGACCTAAGCGGTAGACGTGTCACACACCCAACAAAGGGTATATACATCGTCAACGGCAAGAAGGTTATGTATTAATCAGCTATTGTAATAAGGTCTGATATGGATTACTTGGAAATATTTGCCCAGCTCAATACAATCCCCCGTCCATCTCATCACGAAGAACGAGTAGCAGACTACCTATGCAACTTTGCCCAATCGCATGGCTTGCGATACAGACGTGACAAGGAGAATTGTGTAGTAATAGAGAAGGATGCCACGCCAGGCTATGAAGATGCCACGCCAATAGTGATACTCAATCACATGGATATGGTATGTGTGGCAAAGGATGGCTACCTGCGTGATGGCCACACATTTGACCCACTGACTGACGGTATACGTACATATATAGATGTTGTGAAGAATACCGATGGTTCTGAGAGCCGATGGATGAAAGCAGAAGGCACATCGCTTGGTGCAGACAATGGCATGGGACTGTCCATGGCTCTCGCTATACTGGCTAACGATGATATAGTGCATGGTCCTCTCGAGGTGTTGACTACTACAAACGAGGAGGACGGCATGAGCGGTGCAGAGGCATTGAGTACGGACTTCATAAGAGGTAGAAAGGTCATCAATCTTGATTCTGAGGCATACGATGAGATTACGACTGGTGCTGCAGGTGCATATCTGCAAGTTGCACATTGGACATCATCCATGCACCCTGCCGACAGTAGCCTTCACTATATCAAGCTATCTATAGACGGAGGACTTGGTGGACACTCAGGCGTAGATATTCATAAGGCGAGATGCAATGCCAACAGAGAGATATGCTTATGCCTGGAGTATCTGCTAAGACAAGTCAATGATATGCAGATCTGTTCGCTCAATGGTGGAGTCGCTAATGCGTCGATAGCTCCATGTGCAGAGGCTATAATTGCCATTCCGCATCATGAGATGGACAAGGTAGAGACATTAGTCAAGGACTGGGGCATAAAGATGACAGACAAGTATGCCGCATCTGACCCGGATATATCCATACGACTCACGG
>JAZLKQ010000283.1:0-8145 GCA_045597745.1 Bacteroidaceae bacterium
GGCAGACTGACGGCAGAAGCACAACGACTTGCATACATTCACAAGGAGAAGGACAAAATGCGTTGCGTAGTGGTCAGCGCCGATAAGATATACAACGAATTTTCTTCAGGTACACCTGATGCCACCGCATACCGCAGATTCATGAAGATGCTCTACGACAAGGCAGCAACAGCAGAAGACGCACCCAAGAACCTGCTCCTCTTTGGCGATGGTATATGGGACAACCGCATCATCACGCCAGGGCTGAAGTCTAAGTCACAAGACGAATACCTGCTATGCTACGAATCTGTCAACTCGGTAAGCAAGACCAACAGCTACGTACTGGAAGAATATTACACCCTCCTCGACGATAATGAGGGTGTTAGTCCACTGAAGGAAAAGCCTGACTGTGGCGTTGGACGAATACCTGTAAGTACTGTCGATGAGGCAAAATCTGTAGTAGACAAACTCATTGCATATATTAACAATGACAATGCTGGCGCATGGAAGAATGTGGTATGTATGTTAGGTGATGACGGCAATGAGAATCAGCACATGGATGATGCCGAGGACATTGCGATACAGACAGAGACACTCGCTCCAGACCTTAAGGTCAAGCGTATCTATTGGGACACATACACCCGTGTGACAAGTTCATCCGGCAAGTCATATCCTGATGCAAAAGCTGATATAGACCTGCAGATGCAAAAGGGAGCACTCATCATGAATTATACAGGCCACGGTGCAGCCTACTGCCTCTCACATGAGCAGGTGATACGCAAAGAGGACTTCGCCAAATGGTCATCGCCACGCCTTCCACTATGGGTGACTGCTGCCTGCGACGTTTCGCCATTCGACATGAATGAGGAGAACAACGGCGAGATTGCCCTACTCAACCCTAATGGTGGTGCTATGGGCGTACTATCTACCACACGTACGGTATACTCTTCACCAAACAAGAAGATAAACCTACAGTTTATGAAGTACGTGCTCGGTACAGATGACAAGGGCGTCATAAACACCGTTGGTGAAGCCTTACAGAAAGCGAAGGTTGCGCTCATCAGCGCCTCAACAGCAAGTGTCTACGACACTATCAACAAGTGCCACTTCGTATATCTTGGCGACCCTGCCATGAGATTGTCTATACCTAAATATAAGATCAAGATAGACACATTCAACGGCAAGCCGGTCTCTGACGATGTGGAGACAATCGGTGCTGGTGCGTTAGTCACCGTCACAGGACATATAGAGGACATGTCTGGCAATCAGGTATCCGACTTCCAGGGCAATGTAATACCAACCATATACGACAACCTTGAGGACATCGTATGCAAAGGTAATGACAGCAGTAACAAGTTCGAGTTTCAGGACCGAACACGTATCGTATACACAGGCAACGACTCTATCGTCAATGGCAAGTTTACCTTCACGTTCCCTGTACCGTTAGATTATAACTACTCCAACAAGAGTGGACTTATCAATCTATATGCTGTCAACAAGACTAAAGACATAGAAGCCAACGGATCGTTCGACAAGTTTGCACTTGGTGGTACAAGCAAAGATATTGACAAAGATACCGAAGGACCAAAGATCACGGTAACGCTCAACAGCGAGACATTCAGCACTCAGGACGGCGAGTATCTTGCTGCCAAGCAGAAGGTCAACGAATCGCCGTTTGTCACGATACATATAGACGACAAGAACGGTATCAACACTACAGGTAGCGGTATCGGACACGACATCATGCTTATCATAGACAATGATGAAGCCCAGTCGTACAATCTCAACAACTACTTTGTATATGAGACCGGTTCGTGGCAGAAGGGTGATATCGACTGCCTCATCCCTACCCTCACGTCAGGTCAACATACTATGATGGTACGTGCGTGGGATATACTCAACAACCCTACATCCATCGAAATCCTCTTTGACGTAGAGACGGGTCTGAAGCCAAAGATATTTGACCTCGACATCACAAGTCCAGTCAGAGGAGACGTGGCGACAGTCACTATCACCAGCGACCGCCCTCAGTCGGAGGTGTATGTTGGCATCGACATCTACGATATGGCAGGGCGCAAGGTATTCTCCGACAGCGAAACAGGAGTAAGCAATACCAACAAATATCAGTTTGTCTGCCAGCTTACAAAGAAGAGTGGACGTATCGTGCCAGGTATATACATCTGTCAGGTCACACTCTCCACACCTGACGGCAGCAAGGAGACAAAGGCAAAGAAGTTTATTGTATTACACGAAAAATAATATAAATCATTAGTATATGAGACATTTATCATTAACATTACTTCTTCTCACCCTCAGCATAGTCTATGCTAAGGCTCAAGATGTAAAGGATCAGCTCAACCCTGTATACCATGGTGTCACTTCGCTTGCCATCGCTCCAGATGCCCGTGCTGCAGGTATGGGTGACGTGGGTGCGGCTACCGATCCAGACGTCAACTCACAATACTGGAACCCTGCTAAGTACCCATTCTGTATTAGCAAGGCAGGTGTAGCACTCAACTATACACCATGGCTTCGTCAGCTCGTCAGCGACATCGACCTCGCCAACCTCACGGGCTATTATCGTATCGGTGAATATGACGCCCTCTCTGGATCACTCCGCTACTTCTCACTCGGTGAAGTGATAGCAGAGGCAGACAATACCACCATCAAGCCATACGAGATGTCCGTAGACCTCGCATATTCACGTATGCTTAGCGAGACATTCTCTGCAGCTGTTGCGCTCCGATACATATACTCAGACCTTGCATATAGAGCAGACGACGAGACGACACCAGGATCGGCATTTGCCGCTGACGTTGCGATGTACCACAACGGATACATCAATCTTGGCAACCACGAGAGCCAGCTCGGCTGGGGTCTCAACTTCAGCAACATTGGTAGTAAGATCTCTTACGACGAAGGCAACACCTCAGAGTTCCTTCCTACCAACATGCGATTCGGTCTCTCGCTCATGATGCCACTTGACGAGTTCAATACATTTACAATATCTGCAGACGCCAACAAGCTCCTCGTACCAACCCGTCCTACTATGGAGCAGTACATCAAGGCTACTGGTGCAGACCCACAGGACTACTCGGGCTATACTTCTTGGCTTCATGACGAAGGCTACTACAACATATCTCCAATCTCCGGTATCTTCAAGTCATTTCATGACGCACCGGGCGGATTCAAGGAAGAGATGCAGGAGGTGACATGGGGTGTAGGTCTCGAATACGCCTACAACAACCAGTTCTTCGTACGTGCAGGTTATCACTACGAGCACCCAAACAAGGGTAACCGCAAGTACTATACACTTGGTGCCGGATTTAAGATGAACGTATTCTCTATCGATGCAGGTTACGTCATCTCCGCCGCACAGAGCAACCCACTCGACCAGACATTGCGCTTCTCGCTTGCCTTCGATATGGACGGCATCAATGACTTGTTCGGCAAGAAGAGAAGATAACCGCCTATGACTCCCAATTCACTTCACGCATGGTGGCTTGCATCAAGGCCAAAGACACTTACAGGGGCAGCAGCCCCTGTATTGGTAGGTGGCGCTTTGGCATGGCATGACACTATTGGCACCACGTTAGAGCGCTCCGCCCGACACTACATCGACTATCAGGACTCAGCCGTATACCTGCAGTCACATATCATATCGTTCATCATACCGTTTGTGCTATGTCTGCTGTTCGCTTTTATCATGCAGATAGACGCCAACTTCATCAACGACTACTTTGACTTCAAGAAAGGTACTGACCGTGAGGACCGCCTCGGACCAGAACGCGCCTGTGCCCAAGGATGGATCACGCCACGAGCAATGGCGTGGGGCATCGGTATCACCACTCTCTTAGCCTGTATCGTAGGCATCGTGATACTGCTATGGCATATCCAGTGGGAACTCCTCATCGTAGGAGCACTCTGCGTACTGTTCTGTTTCCTCTACACCACCCGCCTGTCATACATGGGCTATGGAGACCTGCTCGTGCTTGTATTCTTCGGTCTCATACCCGTATGCTTCACTTACTACGTCATCACAGGAGGCAGTTGGAACGTGCCGCTCATCATCTCGAGCATCGGCATGGGACTTGCCACCGACAACCTGCTCATGGTCAATAACTACCGCGACCGTCAGCAAGACCGTATCAGCGGCAAGCGTACCATCGTCGTCAGGCTGGGCTCGACATTTGGGCTGCGTTGCTATCTATGGCTGGGCATCATAGCGTGGGCTCTGTCGCTTGTCACAATATTTCTCATACCGACAGAGTCACAGTATCTGGTGCTCGTGGCGTCGCTATCGCTCATATATCTTGTACTGCACATCATGACATACCATAAGATGACCCGTCTCGAAGGCAAAGAGCTCAACAAGGTACTTGGCGATACTGCCCGCAACATATTCATCTATGGACTTGTGCTCGCTATATCTATATTAATACTCAATACTTAGTACAACGTGCCTGATGCTCCTTGCACAGCAACAAGAAGGGCACACAACAACTCATCTCTATATGGAAATATTAGGTCTCGATTGGCACGCATGGCTTACCATCATACTTATCATTGCCATGTTTGCCACAATGCTTAAGACAAAACTACCTGCCGACATCGTGTTTCTCGGAGTCATGGCACTACTCGTAATAACCGACTGTCTGCCAGCCGAACAGGCATTGAGCGGATTCAGTTCGGAGACTGTCATCGTGGTGGGTGTCCTCTTCGTCATCGTAGCAGGACTTGACGCTACGGGCGTGCTACAATGGATAGTGAAGAACCTGCTCGGCACGCCATCATCATACTGGAAGGCTATCGTACGCCTCATGGTACCGGTGGCTGTGCTTAGCGCATTTCTCAGCAACTCTACCATAGTGGCACTATTTATCAAGGTCGTCAAGATGTGGGCAAAGCGACTCAATGTCGCTCCTTCCAAACTGCTCATACCTCTTAGCTACGCCGCTGGCATGGGTGGTGTCTGCACACTGATAGGTACACCTCCCAACCTCATCATCTCAGGATTTTACTCAGATGCGACCAACGAACAGCTCAGCATATTTGTCACCACCATACCAGGCCTCTTCTGCCTCGTGGTGGGCATACTGAGCATCATCGCCATGCAGAAGCTACTACCTGAGCGCAAGTCACCAGAAGACGAGATCATGAGTCGTGCCAATGGTGCGGCGCGCTATCTCTATGTGACCAAGGACAGTCACCTGCCTGGTAAGACACTCGGAGATATAGACTTCATCAACAGTCTCGAAGGCTGCACACCACTTGGCATAATACGCTTTGACGGCGAGATGGAACACCTCGACCTTATGAACAAGCAAGAGATGGCGGACGTATTCCTCATGGGTGGTGACACTATACTGATGACTGGCGACAGGCATACCATACAACGTATAGGCAAGAAGTATGGCATGACTTACGACTCGCTCGACGAAGATGAAGAGACGTGCAAGACAGGCATGCCTACCCTACTCTCAGCACTCATCATGATAGCCATGGTATTGGTATCAGCCTTTGACGTCATGCCACTGCTCAACTGCTGCTTCATAGCCGCACTGCTCATGCTCATCACACGATGCTGCAGCGTACGTCAGGCGAAGAAAGGTATCAACTGGGACGTGCTCATGGTATTTGCCTGCTCCGTAGCTCTCGGTAAGGCTATCGACAATACAGGTCTCGCACAGCTTCTTGCCGACAACATGGCAAGTCTCTGTGGCACCAATGCCCTCCTTGCGCTCATCATCATCTGTACGCTGGGTACATTCCTCACAGAGTTTATATCCAATACAGCCTGCGGAGCCATCATGGCGCCAGTAGCCATAGCCATAGCACAGACTATGGGAGCCAATCCGTTGACATTCTGCATCGGTCTGATGATCAGTGTATCATCAAGCTTTGCGACTCCTATAGGCTCGCCAACACATCTCATGGTATACGTGCCTGGAGGCTACAGATTCAGCGACTTCCTGCGTATCGGACTGCCGATGAACTTCATCATTCTTGCAGCCAACATACTTATCACACTGCTGATATATCCTCTATAACAATAGGGCAAAGGTGCATCGTCATATAGGGCGAAAATCATCATACGTTCGACGAGGCTTCATCATACGTATGTCGAAGCCTCATCGAACGTATGTCGAAGCCTCATCGAACGTATGTCTAAAAATGTCATAAAGTATCATGCTACAAAATCATCCATCTTTCACAACCACATCGCATATCACA
The DNA here is from genome assembly GCA_045597745.1 of Bacteroidaceae bacterium. Classification (GTDB taxonomy): domain Bacteria; phylum Bacteroidota; class Bacteroidia; order Bacteroidales; family Bacteroidaceae; genus Minthosoma. The sequence continues at coordinate 6,214 of JAZLKQ010000283.1, forward strand.
CAGACTATACGCATCATGTCGGCACTATGCGTATTGATATGCTGTACTACTATCTGCTATGCCCAGAGCCATGCCAAGTCAAAGTCTGCTAACGACCCTGCAGGATTTGTCGTACTTAGGGATGTCGTGCCTACAGTAGTCGAAGAGATAAGGTACTATACGGACTACAACTTCGTAGGAACTCGTGTCGACGGATATGAGCAGCCTGTTGCACTCTGCACATGGGAAGCCGCCATCGCACTCAAGAAGGCTGCCGACATACTGGAGACCAAGGGTTACTACATCAAGGTGTATGACGCCTATCGTCCCCAGAAGGCTGTAGACCACTTCGTGAGATGGGCAAAGAACCTAAAGGACACTAAGATGAAAGCGGACTTTTATCCGCAGAAGAACAAGAACGTATTGTTTAAGGAAGGATATATCGCCTCACGCTCGGGACACACACGAGGCAGTACTTTCGACCTCACCATAGTAGACAAGGCTACCGGCAAGGATGTAGACATGGGAGGTACATTTGACTTCTTTGGCGAGAAGTCACACTATGCTTATACGAAGATTACGGACAGGCAGAAGGCTAACAGGGCAGTGCTCCGTAGTGCCATGACCACGGCGGGATTCAGAGGAATAAGTACCGAATGGTGGCACTACACACTGGTCAACGAACCTTATAGCAAGATGTACTTCACGTTCCCCGTGAAGTCATCTGCTAAGCAATAGGATAGTAACTTACTAATCCTTATATATCAGAGCTACGGCGTATGCGCTGATGCCCTCCTCACGACCAGTAAATCCTAACTTCTCGGTCGTGGTGGCCTTGATGCTCACCGCATCGGCATCGACTCCCATACACTCAGCCAGCACCTGCTGCATCTCTGGTATATGAGGATTCATCTTAGGACGCTCCGCACATATCGTGGCATCTATATTGCCCAGTCTATAGTCCTTGGTCGCAATGAGGTCCATAGTCTTGCGAAGCAGTATCTTGCTGTCAATGTTCTCAAATTCATTGCCCTTGACAGGCGGAAAGTGATAGCCAATGTCACGCATATTGGCGGCTCCAAGTATCGCGTCGCATATAGCATGTATCAGCACGTCTGCATCGCTATGACCAAGCAACCCGTGTGTATGCTGTAGCTGTATGCCACCTATCCATAGGGCACGTCCCTCTACAAGCTGATGGACATCGTAACCAAATCCTACTCTAAACATAAGGCTATAGATTATGATATCTGTTAGTCAGGAATAGCGCTTGTCAGCTTCTCCTTCAGTTTGTCACACTCATAATAAAAGTCCTTCTCCAGGCAATAAGGAGTCTGACCATCCTCTTCTGTTATGACACGGCAGGTTTCGACAGTGCCTGACTTCATCGTTACCGTTACGGTGTATACCTTTCTCCAGTCCTTGTATACGGCACGTAACTCCTCTTTTGTCTCTGCCTCACCATTAAGACTATTGAGCACATCGTCAGCTATCTGCGCACATATATCTATAATATTGTCAAGGCTGTCGGCCGTAATCTCACCCTTTGCATACTGGTCAGTACCATTGTCTATCTTAGTATTTATAAAGTCAAAGAGTGCTGGCGACACCATATCTTCCGTCTCTTCGGCTATGGTGATGCTCTCTATGTCCTCATCGACAAAGCCATTGTTATGCAACGTAATTCTAACGTAATGAGCAACCTCTGGCTCACTCTCTGTCTTTGGCTGATCACCGCATGATACCATAGCCAAAACTGCAACTATAAGCAGCAATACTTTCTTCATCATATACCGTTTTATTTGTTATGTTATACTAAACGACTTGTCTCTGTAACAAGCCTTACCTGCTAATCCCAATACTGTATAGTGATATGATTGTTGGTCTTGAACAATGCACCATAGCCTACAGGCTTGTTGTCACGATAGCCACCATAATAGTAGTTGCCGTTGG
>JAZLKQ010000284.1:0-4221 GCA_045597745.1 Bacteroidaceae bacterium
CCCATGCTGGAGTGCCGGAAGTGGCGAGTGGGGCTGTGAGTGTCTTTGTGCCCTTAGTGCTTTCCTCACCCTCGGTGTAATCCTCGTACGCGATAGTGACTTTGGCATTTGGCGTAAGCTTCTGTGGCAGGAGCATGAAGGTGCTCTCGCCGCCATTGATGATGATGTTCTCTGCGCCTGTCACGTTGAAGTTGAGTGGGCATGACACCTTGCCTGTGGTTGCATTGGACAGATCCCAGCGACGATTGCTGAAACTGTATGTGCCCGAAGTCGATATGCCATCAATGCTGATTGACTTGATGATGGACATAGGCAGCTGCTGAGAACCTACCTTGAAGCGTACCGCAGTGAGGAGGTGGTCGAACGTGAGATGAACGGTCTCCTTCTGCTCTGTGCCGAGTCCATGACTTTCCACTGCATAGAGGAGGTCGCTCTGATCGGCTGACGATCCAGGAGTGGTATAAGACATTGTGCCTGCAGCAGGATCGATAGTGTAGCTCTCGCTGCTTGGATAGATGGCATGGAGCGTGCGAGAGACAGCGTTGCTGTTCTGCTGGATGTGGCTGCCGCCCCATGTGAATCCGTCTTCGGTATAGGCTGTGTATGGCTCGCCGACTATGGACTTGCCGTCGGATGTCTGGACATACTCAAAGACTGACATTGGCTTCTGTGCCAACTCTGTAAGCATTGCGCCACGAGTCTTTGCGTCATTCTTGCCGTCCTCTGGCATAGGGACGGACTTGCCGAACATGCCGTCGAGTGTTGATACACTCAGGCGTATGTCATTACGACCATCGATGGCGAGGTCATAGAATCCTGCCTGTACACGCTGTCTCACATCAGCGGCAGAGCGTGTCTGTGACTGTTTTGCCCCGAAGAAGTCCTGCTTGGCTATCGAAGCTGTGAAATAGACTTCGTCGAGCTTGTTCTCTTTTGGTGCATCGAATGACAGGTCATCAACACAGGATGACAGTACTGCCGTAGCACCAAAGAGTACAAATATGTGTTTAAATTTTATATTCATATAAATAATAATATATATTTACTTTATTCGTTTCATAACCCGGATGGAGTCCCCTCCCTCTATAGGGAGGGTTAGGGTGGGTCTTGGCCTTTTACTTCTCCCTCACCGGTCTGATAGGCAACGCATACGACTGCTGCAGCTTCAAGTCTTTAATTACACGTGGTGTGTATTTCACGCCTTTCTTCTCACCATAGTCATCGATCGAGTCTTCGCCACGGAAGTGGATGGCGTATGCACCCTTCTCACCATCCTCCTTCTGATTGATGGCAGGAGACGAGGTCCAGTACATGCCCTGTGAGCCATTGAACATGATGAGGTCGTTGATGTTGTTGTTGACAGCAGCACCTGGCTCTGAGGCTGACCAGAAGTTACGATAACCTAAGCCTGGGAACTGTATGGCCTTGCCGTTGCTTGAGATCTTAGCTGTTGCTCCTCGGTAGTTGGTATATGTAGTCGTATCATTCAAATTGCTCATGTCTCTTGCCGAAGGCACGCAGTAGCCTGCAGGACATGGGTCGTAGATGCTCTTCACCACTGGTCGGTTCTTCTCGTCATAGTCTATCTGACCTGCATTCCACAGGTTGCCCACACCATCGTGATTTACCCACGAGATTGGGTCGCGCATCAGTATGTTAGGATTCAGGATGCCGTAGTTGATAGAAACGCCATGATCGGTCATCTCCCTGCACCAATCCGTACCGCTTGTGAACATAGAGCTATGTGACAACACGCTGCCTAAGTCGAAAGTTGAGCTTAACATCTGATGCGTCGCTGTCATAATGGCTCCGCTGAAGTCACCGATGCACATTGCAGGTGCCACTGGTATTTGTGCGTCGACGGCATAGATTTTGAAGATGAAATCACCAACTCTATTACCATTGGTTATCTGCAAGAATTGTGTAGGCACGCCTTTTTCGTTTAGGATAAGCGTTCCATTACCAATTTTATCCATATTATGTGCTACTGGAGTTCCAGTATGTATACGGTTTCCAATGTATCTTGCATAGTAGTCGTTATTTACGCTTTTATTAAGAACTTGGTCTAAGACCTCGTTAGCAGTGAAAGTTTCAGTTTCAGTTTTCATGTATCCGCTAAGTGTGCGTTTGGTCAGATCTTGTGCTTTTAACTTGTAGCCATTGTAAAGTTCCCCTGCCTGTGCCTCGAAATTCTTTACTTCCTTGAAGTGATTCATTACGTTCTTGATTGTCACACCTGTCAGGAATCCGTCCAAACCAATGATGGCTCCTTGAGCAAGCAGGCTCTTCCAGTCGGAACCATACTCTACGTGCAGTTCAGCGTGCAATCCAAGCGTTGCGGCATCTGTACCTGCCTGATAGAAAGGTTTTGGAGCATCTTGAGCATTATTGCTGCTGCCTATAGGGAAGTATGTGCTCGCTGCTCCAGGGAATGGGTCTTTACGTCCCCAGTTGTAATAGGTTGCATTGCCCTCTACATTCTCCATGACATCACTTGCAGGCGTAGAGTTCTGACGGATGCGGAAGCTTGCTTGGTTCGACAAGTGTTCTGGCATAGTGATGCGGACAGCTGCCTCACGACCTATCTGTCCACTTGCATTCGCAGTAGAGCACCAGCCGAGGGTGAGTGGCATGAAGTCAACCTGTTCGCCAAACTTGTTCTTGTCCTCGATAGGCTCTGCAAAAGTTGCCTTCTCGTCTGTAACCCAGATGTGCCAGCTCCACACAACAGTGTTGCCATCCATAGCGGCAATGACTGCATTGCCCTGGTCGATATTGTCAGCAAGTATCTCGAACTCAATGGCGTTGCCATCATCAACGAGCTTGATGCTATCAGGATTGATGAGATTCTGCACGTCCTCCCATACGAGGGTGGCGCGAGAGATGTGGACGCCGTTGTTCTTTATCATCGGCGCAGTGATAGCCTTGCCATTGTGAGTCATGAAGTTATTGCCATCCGAGTGCTTGTAGCCTGCCTTGTCGGTATAGGCATCCTTGTTGGTCTTGCCATCGACAATGGCGTTGCCGTAGGCTGTTGGTATGCGGTACTTGCCCGGTGCATCGACAACATAGCAGTTGGCTGTTGTCTGTGCGCAAGGAGCATTGAGATAGTCATGGCGTGAGAGGTCGAATGACTCGCCGTTGTAGCCGAGCGGTGTTCTGTAGCGAAGGAATTCACGATGAGGTGCGTTCGTCATCGTTTTGGCAGCATTGAGTGAGACATTTATAGACATTATTGTATCTTTACTCATGCCCTCTGTAGGTGAGATTGACATTCCTGCAGGCACATTGGTTGCGCCGCCTGACATCCATGTTCTGCCACCGTCGCTGCTATAGCTCTGCACCATCCATTTCATTGGGGTGCGGATGCCTCCTGCCTGATGGTAGCTGATCACATTTACAGATTGTTCGCCGCCATCTGCGGCGAAGTCTTCGGGTGCTTCCACATCGAGGATGTACTCGTTGTCAGCTTCACTATCCATCAGCGTGTATGTAATGCACTGACCTGCCACCCATGCTGGGGTACTGGCAGTAGCGAGCGTGGCTGTAAGAGACTTTGTGCCCTTCGTGCTTTCGTCGTCACCAGTATAGTCTTCGTAGAAAATGGTCACTTTTGCGTTTGGCGTAAGTTGCTGAGGCAGAAGCATGAAAGTGTTCTCGCCTCCATTGATGATGGTATTCTCCACACCAGACACGTTGAAGTTGAGCGGACACATCACGCCATTTGTTCCACTGCCAAGAGTCCAAGTTTTGCTGCTGAAATCGAAAGTTCCTGTGGTTGCGATGCCATCAATGGCAATGGTATTAATCACCGACATTGGCAACTGCTTTTTGCCTATCTTGAAGCGAACAGATGTGAGAAGGTGATTGAATGTAAGATTTAACGAGTCTTTCTTCTGATTGCTGAGTTCTTGATCTGCGCTTGCATAGAGAAGGTCGCTCTGGTTTGATGCATAAAAAGGTGTGCTGTACAGAACTGTTTTGTCAGCAGCATTGATAGTGTAGCTCTCGCTGCTTGGATAGATGGCATGGAGCGTGCGAGAGACAGCGTTGCTGTTCTGCTGGATATGGCTACCTCCCCATGTGTATCCGTCTTCGGTATAGGCTGTGTATGGTTCGCCGACTATGGTCTTGCCGTCGGTTGTCTGGACATACTCAATGACTGACATTGGCTTCTGTGCCAACTCAGTGAGCATTGCGCCACGAGTCTTTGCAACATTC
>JAZLKQ010000285.1:0-4180 GCA_045597745.1 Bacteroidaceae bacterium
CACATCATCAACGGTAACAAGCACGACAACTTCTGGGAGATGGGTGATACAGGTCCATGCGGTCCATGTAGTGAGCTCCACGTAGACTCTCGTAGTGCAGAGGAGAAGGCTAAGGTGCCAGGCAAGGACCTTGTCAACAAGGATCATCCACAGGTCATCGAGATATGGAACCTCGTGTTCATGCAGTACAACCGCAAGGCAGACAGTTCGCTCGAACCACTTCCTGCCAAGGTTATCGATACAGGTATGGGATTCGAACGTCTCGTCCGTACACTCCAGGGCAAGACAAGCAACTACGATACAGACGTGTTCCAACCACTCATCAAGGTTATGGCAGACATGGCGGGCGTCAAGTATGGTGATGATGAGAAACAGGACATTGCACTCCGTGTGATAGTTGACCACCTGCGTGCCATCGCTTTCGCCATCGCTGATGGTCAGCTCCCATCTAACGCAAAGGCAGGTTATGTCATTCGTCGCATACTTCGCCGTGCCGTTCGTTATGGTTACACATTCCTCGGACAGAAGGAAGCATTCATATACAAGCTCGTGCCAACTCTCATCGAGGAGATGGGCGACGCATTCCCAGAGCTCCCAGCTCAGAAGCAGATCATCATGAAGGTGATGCAGGAAGAAGAAAACTCATTCCTCCGCACTCTCGAGAATGGTATCAAGCTCCTACAGGGTGTTATCGACGAGACAAAGGCTGCCGGCAAGGATGTCATTGATGGCGAGAAGGCGTTTACCCTCTTTGATACATTCGGATTCCCACTTGACCTTACAGAGTTGATATGTCGTGAACAGGGGCTCAGCGTCGATGAGAAGGGATTTGAAGCATGTATGCAGCAGCAGAAGCAGCGTGCCCGCAATGCGGCTCAGGTAGAGCTTGGTGACTGGGTTGTGCTCAAGGAAGGCGAGAGCGAATTTGTCGGTTATGACTATACAGAGTACAACTGCCAGATAGTGAAATATCGTGAGGTTAAGCAGAAGAAGGGCTTAGTATACGAAGTAATACTCGATACAACACCATTCTATGGAGAGATGGGTGGTGAGGTCGGTGATACTGGTGTGCTCGTCAGCGAGAACGAGACTATCACTGTACTCGACACTAAGAAGGAGAATGGTGTAGCCGTGCATATCGTGGACAAGCTCCCTGAAGACCCAGCTGCCGACTTTATGGCATGTGTAGATGTGGAGCGTCGTCGTGCTATCGAGGCCAACCACACATGTACGCACCTTCTCGACGAAGCACTCCGTGAGGTACTTGGTACACATGTGGAGCAGAAGGGTTCGCTCGTCACAGCCGACAGCCTCCGTTTCGACTTCTCTCACTTTGAGAAGGTCACACCAGAGCAGCTTCGTGAGGTTGAGCACCTCGTCAATGAGAAGATACGTCAGAACATCCCACTTGAGGAGTATCGTGACTACCCTATAGAGGAAGCTAAGAAGCTCGGCGCCATCGCACTCTTCGGAGAGAAGTATGGCGATAAGGTACGTGTAGTGAAGTTTGGCACATCGGTAGAGTTCTGTGGCGGTTGTCATGCGAGCGCTACAGGCAACATCCAGATGGTACGTATCATCTCTGAGAGTTCTATCGCCGCAGGTGTACGCCGTATCGAGGCAATCACAGGCAAGGCTGTAGAGGAACTTATCGACAAGACTCAGGATCTTGTAGCTGAGCTCCGTGGACTTCTCAACAACGCACCAGACCTTGTGTCTACTATACAGAAGGCTATTGCGGACAACAAGGAACTGCAGGCACAGGTTGACGAGTTTAAGTCTAAGGCGGCAGGTCAGTTTAAGAAGGATATCATAGAGAAGGCTCAGGACATCAATGGCGTGAAGGTCATATCTGCTGTACTCCCTATCGATGCGCAGAATGCAAAGGATATAGCGTTCCAGCTCCGTCAGCAGTTTACTGACAACCTTCTTGTCGCTATCGGCTGTGCGGCAGGTGCTAAGCCAAACATCACAGTGGCATTCTCTGACGATCTTGTAAAGGCTGGCAAGCACGCAGGCAAGATAGTACGTGAGGCAGGTAAGCTCATTCAGGGTGGTGGTGGCGGTCAGCCACACTTCGCTACTGCTGGTGGTAAGAATGTAGACGGACTGAAGGCTGCCATCGACAAGGTTATCGAGCTTGCAGAGTTGTAAAGTGAGTCGTCGGGCGATGACTCATTGCCATGACTTTATCATATACACATATTATATAATGTTCTCTCTTCGTACCACTTGTGGCTTGGAGAGAGAACATTTTTGTTATTATTACGATGATTTCAGTAGAAAACATAGCTGTCGAGTTTGGCGGCACTACATTATTCAAGGACATATGCTTTCAGATCAATGAGAAGGACCGCATAGCTCTTATGGGCAAGAACGGTGCCGGCAAGAGTACCATGCTCAAGATACTTGCCGGCGAACGTGTACCTACACGTGGATCGGTATCTGTGCCAAAGGAGTGCGTCGTGGCGTATCTGCCACAGCATCTCATGACTGAAGATGGACGTACGGTATTTGAGGAGACCGCCCAGGCGTTTGCACATCTTAAAGAGGCTGAGGCTGAGATAGACTCTATCAATCAGCAGCTTGCTACACGTACCGACTATGAGAGCGACGAGTACATGCAGCTCATAGAGAAGGTATCGGCGTTGAGCGAGAAGTTTTACGCTATAGACATGACTCACTTTGAGGAAGATGTAGAGAAGACGCTGCTTGGTCTCGGGTTTATGCGTACGGACTTTGATCGTCCAACGAGCGAGTTCAGCGGCGGCTGGCGTATGCGTATCGAACTTGCCAAGTTGCTGTTGAAGAATCCTGATGTACTTCTCCTTGACGAGCCTACCAATCATCTTGACATAGAGAGTATTCAGTGGCTTGAGGACTTTATCAAAGAATCTTCAAAGGCTGTCGTCGTCATAAGTCACGACCGTAAGTTTATCGATAGCATCACGACTCGCACTATCGAGGTGACGATGGGACGCATCTATGACTACAAGGCTAACTATAGTCATTATCTCGAACTGCGTAAGGAGCGTCGTGAGCAACAGCAGAAGCAGTACGAGGAGCAGCAGAAGATGATACAGGAGACAAAGGACTTTATCGAGCGATTCAAGGGTACATATTCCAAGACATTTCAGGTGCAGAGCCGTGTCAAGATGCTGGAGAAACTGGAGATTATTGAGGTCGATGAGGAAGATACATCATCACTTCGTCTGAAGTTCCCGCCTTCGCCACGTAGCGGTACATACCCTGTCATAGCAGATGGAGTGGGGAAGGCATTTGATGATAATCTTGTCTTTGCTAATGCTTCGTTTGCTATCGAACGTGGAGAGAAGATAGCATTCGTTGGTCGTAATGGCGAAGGAAAGTCTACGATGGTCAAGTGTATCATGGGACAGCTGGAGCATGATGGCACGCTGACGCTTGGACATAACGTGAAGATTGGATACTTTGCGCAGAATCAGGCTTCCCTGCTTGATGGCGAACTGACTGTATTCCAGACTATAGACGACGTGGCAAAGGGCGAAGTACGCAATAAGATACGTGACTTGCTCGGCGCATTTATGTTTGGTGGCGAGAGTAGCACGAAGAAGGTGAAAGTGCTCAGTGGAGGCGAACGTACACGTCTTGCGATACTCAAGATGCTTCTCGAACCCGTCAATCTTCTCATTCTTGATGAGCCAACCAATCATCTTGACCTTAAGACCAAGGACGTGCTCAAGCAAGCTCTGCTTGACTTTGATGGTACAATCATAGTTGTAAGCCATGACCGTGACTTCCTTGATGGATTGGTATCAAAGTTATATGAGTTTGGCGGCAAAAGAGTCAGAGAGCACCTGTGCGGTATATATGAGTTCCTCGAACATAAGCGCGAGGAAGAGGCAGGGTTATACTAATGTCTGTTCCTCCTTCCAGTTGACGAAATACACGGTGTCCGTTGCTCGCGTTATAGCCGTATAGAGCCATCGGAAGTATTCAGGGCCAAGCATGTCTTCGGTCATATATCCTTGGTCGACAAAGACATGCCCCCATTGACCGCCCTGAGCCTTGTGACACGTGATGGCATACGCATACTTTATCTGTAAGGCATTGAAGTAAGGATCTTGCTTCAGTGCCTTTAGTCTGTCTTTCTTAAGCGGGATGTCCTGATAGTCTTCTGACACCTTATTATATAATATAT
>JAZLKQ010000286.1:0-11809 GCA_045597745.1 Bacteroidaceae bacterium
AGAGTTTGGCTGGTGCTTGTCAATACAGTCAACCGAGAGACCATGGAACTCGTACAATGGACCCATCCACTCCGAGTCACGCTTTGCGAGGTAGTCGTTGACTGTTACCACATGCACACCATTGCGTGAAAGTGCGTTGAGGAACACAGGAAGTGTTGCCACGAGAGTCTTACCTTCACCAGTTGCCATCTCGGCAATCTTACCCTGATGGAGTACTACACCACCGAAGAGCTGAACATCATAGTGAATCATGTTCCAGACAGTATCGTTACCTCCTGCAGACCAATGATTGTGCCAGATGGCGTTGTCACCGTCAATCTCTACAAAGTCGTTTGTTGCAGCAAGATCACGGTCAAAGTCAGTTGCAGTAACTATTACAGTCTCATTTTCTGTAAAACGACGAGCAGTATCCTTTACAATAGCGAATACTGTAGGGAGAGCTTCTGTAAGCCCATCTTCAAACTGCTGCAGAATCTCATCTTCTATCTTGTCAATCTCATCAAAAAGAGGCTGACGCTGATCTATCTCTGTATCTGCTATCTTCGCCTCGATTTCAGCTATCTTTGCACGGTTCTCTTTTACTCTCTCCTGCAGGCTCTCCTTAATCTCATCCGTCTTGGCACGCAATTCATCGTTGGAAAGTTTCTGAATCTCTGGATAGATAGCAAGAGCCTCATCAACTATAGGCTTTATCTTCTTATAGTCTCGACTTGCTTTGTTTCCCAGCAACTTGCTGAGAAGTGACATAATATTTCCCATATAATAATTTTGTTTATTTTAATTTTTAATGTCCTCACGCTTCTATTGTCTTTTACACATGATAATGACTATCGAATTGTCATCATCAGACTATGAAGGTTGCATGTATATATGCACATATACCTCCATCAAATGCGTGAAGAAACTTGTTAATAATTTGCAAATGTATAAAAAAAAGGGCAATTATTGGCAACACATACTTATAAAAAGCATATTGCGAAGCTTTTTACTTACTAAATGGTAGATTAAGTGGTGCCGAAGAGCATCCATTGGGAGCTCTTATACGGATAGAATGAGCAATAGTAGGTGCTATGCAATCTACTGTTACTGGGGTCTGTACCTTCTCATGAGCTATGCCATAGCCATAGAAGAATATCGGAAAGTCAAAATAAGAATCGCGTTGCAACTGTCTTGTTGCATTGTCTTCATTGACCAAAGTCCATCCTGGAGAAACCTGTATGGTAATGTCTCCAGAGTTCTTAGGGTTATAACCATTGCGAATACGGCTGACACCTGGTGTCCATGCTCCCTGGATAAGGCGCTGAGAAGTATATACATCTCTTATACCGCTATATTGGAATAGGAAGTCTTCACATCTCTCAAGCATCTCCGCAAGATTGAGCTGCTTCTGCTCGAGAAGTTTGTGATTGAGATACAACTGATTGCCAAAATATCCATCTACATACTGACCATTACCATACATGGCCATCAGATACATATTAAGCAATGACGCACATCTGTTTATCTGGAAATCACCTGTTGGTATATGATAAGATGCAAGATCACGATCATTTTCGCTATCGTCATAACCTGTAGAAGTGACGAATATTAGTGTATTCTTTATACCAACAGTGTTGTCAATATCTTTGAGCAATGAAGCAATCTCTGCATCCAGACGTACGTATGTGTCCTGAAGTTCATTGGCTCCATTTGTGATGGACTGACGATTGAAAGTTCCTGCATAATAACATACAGACAACATATCTGTGTTGTCATCTGTACCGACTGTACCACTAAGTAGACATGCATGAACTGCTTTTGTTACGTCTTCATTGACAAGGCCACTTGTCTTGTAAGAATAGAAACGTCTGTCTCCTGTAAAACTATGGTTGAAAGGAACTTTGACTGGTGCTGACAGATAATAATTGTATGAAGCAGAGGATGTTGACAAAGGCTTCCAAGAGGTAAGAGTTCTATTTGCTGGCGAAATTGTCTGCAAGTTCTTTACCCATGATGGCTGCTGGCCATAATATGACGTTCCAGCCCACTTTCCTGTATTGTTGTCAATCCATATTGCAAAATCTGCAGAATGACCAGCAGCAAGCACAGCTTCCTCACGATAAGGAGCAATACTATATACTATAGATTTGCCCGATGAAGCCATCTTGAGTTCATCCCCGATAGTGCTTACCAAGAGGTTTTTAGGAGATGTGCCATCGGTTGTTTCAATACCACGGCACGAAAAGTCGTCCACACAGAATATTGGACGAAGTGTCTTGCGGTCAAGCCAATCCTCTCCTATAATACCATGACTATATGGTACTGTACCTGTATATATAGAAGCTAATGAAGATGCCCTGTCTTGAGGAGAACTTGCATATTGGACACTTGTGAATATACATCCAGAATTAATCAGCTTGTTAAATCCATCTTCTCCGTATAGAGGCGAGAAAGCTTCTAAATAGTCAGTTCTAAGTTTGTCAATAGTAATACCAACAACGAGGCGAGGTATAGCATGGGAGCTCTGTGCAGCAAGATTTGCTGCAGCTACCATGTATAATAATGCTGAAAATACTCTCTTATTCATTGTTAGTTATTAATTATTAATGATTAGTGGATGATACCGTCCTCCTGTTTATAATGTTTGACAATGAACGAGATAACAAAATAAATACCAGAATATCAACGCTCTTATCAAATGACTGATTGGCAGAAGGCATAGCGAACATAAATGCCACAATGACAGCACAACTGACAAAGCAGACATAATCTCTCTTTATCTTTTTCGCTCTGTTGATAAAATATGGCAACCACAAAAATGGAAGAGGATTAAATATGACTACAAGCCAGTTGCTGTCTACAGCTGCATGTTCTGAAAAGAAGAAAAGAAAAGACACTAATATACCAACCAGTCCTTGAATAGACAAAAGTACAACATCGACAACCCATACTACACGTTTCTTTTTCCATTCATAGATAAACAATCCACATGAGGCAAGCAATAATATTGCGAAAACCACAAATGGCGTAAAAATTGTTGGCTCGTCATTAATTATACGATTATCCAGCACGGCTCTCTTGTCAAGTACCAACGGAGCATAGCCACCACCATTCTTATGGATAAAGGCTGAATCCACTTCCATCTCATAATATGAAGGGATAAACATCTGCAGTTTTTTTGACAATGGATAGTCTATCTCTGAACCAAGAATAAGGTTTATTCCAAATTCGCTCCATGGAGAGGGTGACGTGAACTCATCAAGAATCTGACGAGCAGTCTTTGGCTGTGTAGATTTGGTATACACAACTTCACCATCTATTGCAGCTTCAATAACATCTCTTGCTCTTGTCGTACAATTATCATACAACCAATTGTATCTATATATACGATTCTCTGGCTTATAATTCTCGGTAATAAGCGCGACAAGCTTTGCCTTCTCTGCAGGAGAAAGATTCAGCACTTGCTGCACAATACCATTCCCCTTCTGCGAATATCTCCAGACAAAGAAGTCTGCAGGCTCTGCACCAAGTTCATAGTCTGTCTCGCCCTTTAGGAAACGGAATACGAAATTGTCCGAATTATAATTGAACATACCATAGTTAAACACAATATTTTGCTGTGTGTTCACATTGAATATGCGGATTGCTGAATGTCCAAACATCGCATATAAGTCTGTACCAGGCGAACATGTAATAAGCGATACCACCAACGTGTCTGGTTCGTGTGATTGTACGCTATCTATTCCCTGTACAACAGCCTCGTCACCTTCATTTATTACTTCTTCCGATAACTCTTGAGAGAATATTGGCAAATTGCTCAACATAATCAGAGCAAACGTCAGTAATATTGTATTTAATCGTCCTAACATACAAAAGCATTATAATAGTTATGAATTACAATGCAAAAATAAGCATTTATTCTATAATATAATAATATACAAAGACAAAAGGGTGATTACAGCTCATGTAATCACCCTTTATATTGATAAAAATGGTCAATTAACCACCGAAGTTATCGAATGCAATCATATCATCCTCTACTCCAAGTGAGTGGAGAAGGTCAAGTACTGTCTTAGCCATCATTGGAGGACCACAGAGGTAATACTCTACATCTTCTGGACTCTCATGCTGCTTCAGATATGTGTCGCCCATAACTGGTGCAACAAAACCTGGTGTATAAGCAATACCCGCAGCATCTGCCTTTGGATCTGGACGGTCGAGAGCGAGGTGGAAATGGAAGTTATCGAAATCCTTCTCAAGCTGGAGGAAGTCATCAAGGAATGGGATTTCCTCAAGAGCACGTGCACCATAGAAGTAATGCATCTCACGGTCACGGATGTTGAGAGTCTTGAGACAGTGCATAATCTGAGCACGAAGAGGAGCCATACCGGCACCACCACCGACCCAAATCATCTCACGGCCTGTACCATACTTAGGACGGAACTCTCCATAAGGACCAGACATGATAACCTTATCACCAGGCTTAAGAGAGAAGATATAAGATGATGCGATACCAGGATTTACGTCCATGAAGCCAGGACCCTGATCCTTTGGCTTGAATGGAGGAGTAGCGATACGTACGTTAAGTGTAATGATATCACCCTCATCTGGATAGTTTGCCATAGAGTATGCACGGATAGTTGGAGTATCGTTAACACACTTAAGTCCGAAGAGACCGAACTTCTCCCATGCAGGAAGATATGTGTCACCAACAAGGCTCTTATCGATATCCTTGTCATAATCCATCTGGAATGCAGGAATCTTAATCTGAGCATAAGAACCTGGTTCGAAGTCCATGTGCTCACCAGGAGGAAGAGCCACCTTGTACTCCTTGATAAATGTAGCAACGTTCTTGTTGCCAATAACGGTACATTCCCATTCCTTTACACCCATTACAGAGTCATCTACCTTAAACGAAAGATCACCCTTTACCTTAGCCTGACAGCCAAGACGATAACCTTCCTTAATCTGCTTACGAGTGAAATGTCCTTTCTCTGAGTCAAGAATCTCACCACCACCAGAAGTAATCTGGCACTTGCACTGACCGCATGAACCCTTACCACCACAAGCAGATGGGAGGTATACATCATTGGCAGCAAGCGTAGAAAGAAGGCTTCCACCCTGATCTACCGTAAGCTTGTCCTTCCCGTTGATTGTGACAGTCACCTGACCACTTGGAGAAAGATACTTCTTAGCAACGAGCAAGATGATAACCAGTACAAGTACGATTGTCAAGAATACTGCGATGCTATAAATAATAAACTGTATATCCATTTTTCAATGTCCTTTCTTTTAGATTTTGAGACCAGAGAAACACATAAACGCCATTGCCATGAGACCTACTGTGATAAATGTGATACCAAGGCCCTGAAGTGGCTTTGGCACATCTGAGTAAGCCATCTTTTCACGGATTGCAGCAAGACCAACGATTGCAAGAGTCCAGCCGATACCAGAACCAAGAGCATAAGCGACGCAATCGCCGATGCCACCGATGTACTGAGTACTTTCTGGATCCATAGTGATACGCTGCTGCATGAAGAGTGAAGCACCCATGATGGCACAGTTTACAGCAATAAGTGGAAGGAAGATTCCAAGTGCTGCATAAAGTGATGGAGAGAAACGCTCTACAACCATCTCTACAAGCTGAACCATACCAGCAATAACGGCAATAAACAGGATGAATGCGAGGAATGTAAGGTCTACGCCGCAGATTCCATCTGCAGCAAGTACCTTTGTCTGGAGCAAGTAGTCAACTGGTACTGTGATGAGAAGTACGAATGTAACTGCTATTCCAAGACCAAAACTTGTCTTTACTGTCTTAGATACTGCAAGGTAAGAGCACATACCCAAGAAGAAAGCGAAAATCATATTGTCCACAAATATTGAGCGGACGAACAAACTGATGAAATGTTCCATATTCTTATTTGCGATTTACTTTATCTATTTGCCTCATGCTGACATCTACACATTATTATAATGTAAGCTAATCAGTATCAGCAAACAGCTTGGGTTTTTACTTTTCCTTATTAAAACTACGATGAGCCCAGATCACACAAGCAACGATGATAAGTGCCATAGCTGGCATTGTCATCATACCGTTGTGAAGGTAAAGACCACCATTTTCCATCAAGAATGAATCAGGAATAATCTTGAAGTCCAACAATGTACCAAAGCCGAGAAGCTCTCGTACAAAACCTACCACAACGAGTACTGCTGCATATCCAAGACCATTACTTACTCCATCGAGGAATGACTCCCAAGGACCGTTCTGCATAGCAAATGCCTCAAGACGACCCATCAGGATACAGTTAGTAATGATAAGACCGACATATACACTAAGCTGAACACTGACATCGTATACGTATGCCTTAAGTACGTTGCTTACGATTGTTACGAGCGCAGCAACAACTACGAGCTGAACGATGATACGGATACGGTTAGGGATAGTCTTGCGTATCAATGAAATGATCACATTGGCGAATGCTGTAATAACTGTCACAGAGAGACCCATCACAATGGCAGGCTTAAGCTGTGAAGTAACAGCGAGCGCAGAACAAATACCAAGTACCTGAACAGTTACAGGGTTGTTCAAATTAAGCGGACCCTTGAAGATTTCGCCATTCTCTTTTGAAAATAAACTCATATTCTTTGTCCTCCTTATCTATTTTTAAATGCCTCGATAGCGTCCTTCTTGTCAGTCAGACACTGCTTAAGCATATCGTTAACACCATTTGAAGTAAGAGTTGCACCAGTGACTGCATCAACATAGTTGTCAGCAGTAATATCTGATGGAGCCTTACCTGACTTGTAAACTCCAAGCACTACTTCGCCATTATTAAATATCTTCTTGTTCTGGAATGCATCCTGGAACCACTGTTCAGTGATACGAGCACCAAGACCGGCAGTCTCACCTTCATGGTTGAAGAATGTACCATAGACAGTCTCGCCGTCCTTGTTGATTGATACCCATCCCCAGATAGGACCCCAAAGACCTGCACCCTTAACCTTTACGACAAGATGCTGACCGTCAACAGTAGTGAGCACCTCTGCATTCTGGTCTTGCTCACCAAGCATTTCTGCATACTTAGCCTCTACATCCTCACAGTCACGTACATTCAGAGAGGCAAGTACCTGCTTCTTAGTGTCGAGTGCGACGTTCTTGTCCTGAGTAGGCTTAAGAGCAGAAGCTACGAAAGCAAGGAGAAACGCTACGATGATTACCATCACAGATGCGTAGATGATTGTATACGCATTGCTATTTGTATTCAATTTTGCCATAGTTCTTTTCCTCCTTATTTATTTAATAGCACGCTTAGCACGCTTGTTAATATTAGCCTGTACAAAGCAGTAGTCGAAGAGAGGAGCGAAGATGTTCATCAAGAGGATTGCGAGCATCATACCTTCTGGGAATCCAGGGTTAAGCACGCGGATGATGATTGCCATCGCACCGATAAGGAATCCGAAGATCCACTTACCGCCCTCTGTACGAGGAGATGTGACAGGGTCAGTAGCCATAAATACAGCACCGAAAGCAAAACCTCCGACTGTGAGCTGTTCCCACCACTCGAAGTTAAGGTTTTCGCCTGCATAAGGGAGGAGATAAGCTAAGAGAGCTCCACCGACGAATGTAGAGACAATGATCTTCCAGCTTGCGATACCTGCCCAGATGAGGATAAGTGCACCTATTATAATAGCTATAAATGATGTCTCACCTATAGAACCAGGAATAGTACCGATAATAGTGTCCATAGCGCTATATGTCACAGGTTCGCCTGCAGCAAGCTGACCGAGAGGAGTTGCAGCACTATAACCATCAACAGTACCATTGATACAGTCCATATAGTTCTGGTTTACCCAAACCTTATCGCCTGACATCATAGATGGATAAGCGAAGAAGAGGAATGCACGAGTTACGAGTGCAGGATTGAATATGTTCATACCAGTACCACCGAACACTTCCTTTGCAAATATCACAGCAAAAGCTGTAGCTACAGCAATAATCCAGAGTGGACAGTTAACAGGAACTATGAGTGGGATAAGGATACCAGTAACGAAGAATCCTTCGTGTACTTCTTCCTTCTTCCACTGAGCGACTGCAATCTCAATTCCAAGACCCACAGCATAAGATACCACGATCTTTGGAAGGATAACGCCAAGACCATAGAGGAAACTGCTAATGAGTGTTGCTTCTTCCCCTGTAGCTATATAGTGCTGCAGACCGATATTGTACATACCGAAGAGGATAGCAGGTATCAGTGCAATCACGACAAAGAATATAGTGCGCTTAGAGTCGATAGCGTCATGAATATGAGCGCCACGAGCCTTTGCTGTCTCATTTGGCACAAAGAAGAATGTCTCCGCTGCGTCAAACAATGAACCGAGGGCACTAAACTTACCACCTTCAGAGAAGGATGGCTTCATGTTATCTAATAATTTCTTAAGACCCATAAGTATTATTCATTTTCTTTACGCAGCATGTCGAGACCTTCTCTGACAATGCGCTGAAGTTCAACCTTAGAGCTGTCCACAAACTCTGCAACGGCAAAGTCTTCTGGAGCAACCTCATATATACCAAGCGCCTCCATACGGTCAATATCTCCAGAGATGATAGCTTTTACAAGCTGTTCTGGATATATGTCCATTGGGAACACGCTATCATATTCACCGCTACAGATCATGTGACGATGTCCACCCTTCACACGTGCATCAAGCACATACTCCTTACTCTTAGGCTGGAGCCAGCTGAAGTAAGAACGGCTTGTAGAGAACTGGTTGAAGCGAGGAGCAATCCATCCGAAGAGTTCGTTAGTGTCATTACCCTCTGGGATAGCTGTCACTTCTGTTGAGTGTGCGCCGAGGAAATCAGACTCTGACACCTTAACACCTGTCAGAGGATTACCGTCAATGAGACGTACAGTCTTGTCTGACTTGACATTACCACCAACGATGTCTGCAATCTTAGCTCCAGGGAGCACCTTTACATAAGTTGGCTTGATAATTTCAGAACCAGCAACAGCAATAGTGCGTGTAAGGTCAAGGTGACCTGTATTGAAGAGACGACCGACAAAGATCACTTCTTCTGCACCGATAGTCCACACTACCTCGCCCTTGTTGACAGGGTTGGTGTGGTTAATCTGCACTCCCACGTTGCCTGCTGGGCACTTGCCGTCATACACTGTCACCTCTGCATTCTTAGCACCAGCCAATGCAGCACTTGCACCTGGCTTCACTCCGACGTAGACCTTTGCAATCTTAGAGAGAGCATCGATACCTGTCTGGAAGTCAGCCTCATTACCCTTGAGCACAACCTCAAAGTCTGCTGCAAGTGGCATATCACTGAATGTGCTGACGTAGATACCCTTTGGCTCATCATCAGGATTGGCAGTGACTGCGTAAGGACGCTGAAGGAAATATCCGAAAAGTCCTGACTCCAAGAGCATAGACTTCACCTCTTCCTTTGATCCCGGTGCTTTCTTGCCGAATTCAGCATAAAGCTGCTGAGCATCAGCTTCTACTTGAATGCTCAAAACTTTACGACGCTCACCTCTTTCTACTGCAACGACCTTACCGCTAACAGGAGAGGCAAACTTCACTTCTGGATGCAACTTGTCGACAAACAATGCATCGCCAGCCTTGACAATGTCACCTTCCCTTACGACCACCTTTGGTTTTACGCCCTGAAAAGCATCTGGTACCAGTCCGTAGACCTTAGATGCCTTTGTAGCGGAAACCTCAGCAGCAGCCTTACCAGCAAGGTTGATGTCTAAGCCTTTTCGTAATTTAATTACATTCGCCATATTATTGATAAAATTGGTATAAATTTCTAAAACCTTACAAATATAGGCATTTTGACCATAACGAGAAAAGCATCATGTAAAAAATGCATCATGTAATTAAAAAAAGTTAATGACGAGTGTATAAAATGCCCTATAATGAGAAATAGACGTTGCACAATCCGTACATACCACATAGTCTACATAGCACTTATCCCTTCGCCCTCAGGGTGAGAGAGGGTTTAGGTTTTCATTACGCATTACACAATAAAAAGCATACTTGTGCGTTAATATCTTAAAAAAACTACAATCATGTCTAAAACAAACATCATAAAAAGTATCATCTCCATGCAGCTGATGCTTGCACTCTCTATAACATTATTCAGTTGTTCGGACAGCGACGACATCTCATATACCACGTCTCCAACCGACCATCTTTCATTCTCTGTAGATACCCTTCATTTCGATACAGTATTCAGCTCTATCAGTTCTTCAACCAAAAGGTTTAATATCTTCAATAACAACAAGAAAGCAATAAAGATAGCCAACATCAAGTTGGGCAGTGGCGGAACGAGTGGATTCAGGGTAAATGTAGACGGACAATACGGCACTACTTTCGAAGACGTTGACGTGTTAGGCAAAGACAGTATCTTTGTTTTTGCAGAGATTACAGCACCCGTATCTCACAAGAATGAGCCTGTACTCATCAAGGATTCCCTCATGATCACTCTCAGCAGCGGTACGATACAGAAATTCATACTGCAGGCATACGGACAGGACGTAAAGTTAATGAACGCACCAATATACGAGAGCGATGCTACCCTCTCCTCTCCTATTCCATTGGTTATATATGACAGTCTTGTCATCAAGGAGGGATGCACATTAACCGTCGAGCCAGGAACAACGCTTTGCTTCCACAGCGGAGCAAGCTTGATGGTACATGGAAGGATAAAGTGTGAGGGCACACTTGACCACCCGATTGTGATTAGAGGAGATAGGACTGACCGCATCTTCAGTTACTTGCCATACGACAGAATGGACGCACAGTGGGGAGGCATAACCATCTACGAAGAGAGTGACAACAACTCATTCAACTACTGTGATATACATGGAGGTTATTATGGTATTTATGCAAGTCAGTCAGAAGAGTCTACAGCAAGCATTTCGATAAGCAATTCTTCTATACACAACGTATCATGTCACGCCCTTTCGATGGTCAATTACAAAGCCACCTTATATAATACTCAGCTCTCTAATGCAGGATGGGACTGTCTGCATGTGTTGGGTGGAAACACAAGACTCACCTATTGCACTCTGGCGCAGTTCTACCCATGGGGACAGCATGGCAGCGCTCTCTCGTTTGGCAATATAGACGATGACGGACGTATATCATACCCTCTGCACAACCTGTCGTTTGAGAGCTGTATCATAACAGGACGAAGCAACGACGAGATATTCGGAACGAAAGCTAATGACGATGCTATACCATTTGTCTATTCGTTTGCCAACTGCCTGCTCAACACTCCACAGCCTGGCGAGGACATGTCTGAGTTCCTCAACTGTATATTTGAGAATGCTGAAGCCTCTGCATACAAGGCAGACAACTTCTCTCTCGTAGATGACAAGAACTACATCTATGATTTTCATCTAAGCGAGACATCCCCTGCTCACAATATCGGCAACACCACCATCCTATCCATTTATCCATTTACAAAGGATGGTAAACCTCGTACAGCAGAATACAATAATGCAGGATGCTATTAAGCACCCTGCATTATTGTATATTAAGTTTTTAATAAGCTTACAAGGCAAGGCGCAACCCGTAGTAGGTGAAGTAGTAGTCGGGATTGTTGAAGTTACGATACGACGAGCGACAGTACTCCGCAATGTAGCGCCAACTGCCACCACGAAGCACACGACTAGAGCCGTTTGAAGGTCCTGTAGGGTCAGTCTGAGGGCTATTGCTGTAGTAGTTCTCCCCATACCAGTCCTGACACCACTCGTATACGTTACCACTCATGTCATAGATGCCGAGCTCGTTTGGCTGCTTGGTTGCT
>JAZLKQ010000287.1:0-7292 GCA_045597745.1 Bacteroidaceae bacterium
ATATTATGCTACCGTAAAGATCAAGCCTGCGCCAAAACGCTTTGTCACTTATACACTGTCATCACCTACAGACCAGGTGCAACCTAAGTACTCACAGCAGGAATATGCCAAGCCTGGCGATTCGCTCAACTATCGTATACCTGTCATCGTAGATGTAGACAACCGTAAGGTCATCGAACCTAAGTCCACTGCTCTCTTTGCAAGTCAATATCATGTCAGTGCACCTGAGTGGGAGGATTGGGATAAGGAATCTCACAAGGTTACATTCGAATTTAACGAACGTGGTCACAAGACCTTCCGAGTGCTCGAAATGGACCTTACAGGCAATGTCCGTACAATCATCGAAGAGAAGAATGACAAGTACGTCGCATACTCACGCAATCTCCGTCGAGACATCGGTCAGGGCAAGATACTGTGGAAGAGTGACCGTGACGGACACGCACATCTATACCTTTATGACGTGAAGACAGGCAAATATACGCAGGTCACTAAAGGCAATTTCTGGGTACGCAATGTACAGCACTACTCTATCGACGAGAAGGGCAAAGGCTATATCATATTCTCTGCCAATGGTATGAACTGCAAGAATATGGGCAAGGTTGCATCAAGCTTTGACGGTACTATCGCAGAGGAAGACCCATACAACGTACACTATTATCGCATAGATCTCAACGGCAAGAATCTCGTGCCACTTACTCCTGAGAGAGGCAATCACTCTGCTACTCTCAGCGAAGACCGCAACACACTGATTGACACTTACTCATCTGTGGATAAGGCACCTGTGACCGTACTTCGCTCTGCTGTTGACGGCAAGATCATCTCTACTCTTGAACAGGCAGACATCACCAGACTTGAGGCTAAAGGCTGGAAAGCACCTGAAGTATTTGTAGCTCCTGGACGTGACGGCAAGACCGACATGTGGGGTATCATACAGCGTCCTTCCAACTTCGACCCTAACAAGAAATACCCTGTCATCGAGTACATCTACTCTGGACCTGGCGATCAATATGTGCCAAAGACATTCACTCCTTGGCTGTGGAACCTTGCAGATCTCGCCGAACTGGGCTTCATCGTAGTACAACTCGATGCCATGACTACAAGTTTCCGTTCGCTCGACTTCGAACAAGTTTGCTATAAGAATCTCAAAGATGCAGGCTTCCCAGACCGTATAGAGTGGATAAAGGCAGCTGCAAAGAAATACCCTTACATGGACATAGACCGCATGGGTATATATGGTTGTTCGGCTGGTGGACAGGAAGCACTTGGCGCTTTGCTGTTCCATCCAGAGTTCTACAAGGCAGGCTATGCAGCCTGTGGATGTCACGACAACCGCATGGACAAGATATGGTGGAACGAGCAGTGGATGGGATATCCAGTAGATAGCAGTTATATCGAATGTTCAAATGTAGAGAACGCCAAGAATCTTCAAGGCAAGCTTATGCTCGTGGTAGGAGAAATGGACGACAATGTTGACCCATCAAGTTCGTATCAGGTGGTCAATGCACTCATCAAGGCTAACAAGGACTTCGAATTTATCCTCATACCAGGTGCCCGCCACACTATGGGCGAGAATTATGGCGAGCACAAGCGCTATGACTTCTTCGTCAAGAATCTCCTTGATGTAGACCCACCTGCATGGTCTACATTAGGACGATAACACCGGCTAAGCACTATCTCATACTCCTGTCCTTCATGTATATAGTACAGCTACATGAAGGGCAGGACATGTATAAATATCAATATAAATGCTAATGGAAAAGGACTCAACAAAAGAATTAGGGACGAATGACATCGGCAAACTTCTCATGAAGTATGCCATACCTGCAGTCATAGCCATGTCAGCATCTTCGCTATACAATATGGTTGACCGCATCTTTATCGGCCACATACCTGAAGTAGGAACATTATCTCTTGGTGGACTTGCTGTGACTTTTCCTATCATGAACCTCAGTGCAGCCTTCGGAGCGATGGTAGGAGTAGGAGGTTCAACCCTCATGTCCATCAAGCTCGGGCAGAAAGACTATGCGTCTGCAGAGCGAGTACTTGGCAATGTCGTCACGCTTAATATAATAATAGGTGTAGTACTCGGCATTGTAGGCATTGCATTCATCGACCCATTGCTATATTTCTTTGGTGCATCAGACAACACCATACAGTATGCACGTGACTATATGTTTGTCATACTCCTTGGCAATGTCATCACACATCTATATCTCGGGCTCAATGCCGCATTACGTTCGACTGGTCATCCACATGTAGCCATGTTTGCAACCATCGGAACGGTTATCATCAACTCTATACTCGACCCACTATTCATATTCACCTTTGATATGGGCATCAAAGGCGCTGCTATTGCAACAATACTCTCACAGACAGTAGCGCTGATATACGTATTGTGTGTACTTAGCGACAAGAAGGAGATGATGCACTTGCACAAAGGTATATATGGATTGAGGAAGAAACTCGTGAAAACCATGCTTGGCATCGGGCTTTCACCTTTCGCTATGCAACTGTGTGCATGTCTTGTAGTCATTCTCATCAACAAGGGACTTACCAAGCACGGAGGAGACACGGCTATTGCGGCATACGGTATCATCAATGGCATTACGTTCCTCTTTATCATGATAGTCTTGGGTATCAATCAAGGAATGCAACCGATTGCGGGATATAACTTCGGAGCAGGCAAGATGGACAGAGTCGTCAAAGTCTTGAAGTATGCAATATTCTATGCAACAATAGTCATGACATGCAGCTTCATCCTATGCGAGTTCTTCCCTCAATACCCACTTATGCTATTTACCGACGATCCTGAACTTATGGACCTGTGCATTGTCGGAATGCGAATCATCGTATGCATGACGCCGCTCATAGGATTCCAGATAGTAGTAGGCAACTTCTTCCAGAGTATCGGCATGGCAAAGTGGAGCATCTTCCAGTCTGTCAGTCGTCAGCTTGTATTCCTTGTACCATTCCTTATTACATTCCCTAACATCTGGGGTACTAATGGCGTATGGATCAGTATTGCAGCGGCTGACGGAGTGTCCGTCATCACGTCTGCCGTGATGCTGTGGCTATTCTTCCATAACGAGAAACTCAAGCATGTCAAGTCTAAGGCACGTGCACAGAGTATACGCCACCGCATAGCATACTTCTTCAGCAACAGAGTCACACCATAACTATCTACAATACTGTACAATACACAGAGATATAGCCTAAGCACATACTGTCGCTCAGGCTATATCTTTACCTTAACGACACTTCCGTATGGAGGCACCTTGCTAAACGCCTCTTTCATGTCTATTTTGCCCAATATCACAAGCGCTATGGCAAGCACTCCACCATGACAGAATACCGCAACTCTACGTTGTCCCCTTTCTATCAAAAGTTCGATAAACGCCATAACCCTCTGCATCAGATCATTCACACACTCACCTCCTGGCGCCCTCTGCTCTACATAGTTCTTTAGCCAAGGAGCAAACCGAGGATCGTTGTGCATCAGTTCGTCATAATTGCACATCTCCCATTCGCCAAAGTTAAACTCGATAACATGCATGTCCACCTTTGCACCAGGGAAACCGCAATAAGCAGCAAGCATCCGAGCTCGCAACAATGGACTGGTATAGACAGCGTCAAACGTCATGTCTCCTGCAAGTTGCATTAGCTTCAATTTGCATTCTTCCGCTTCCTGTTCAAATGTATCACGCACCTTAACGTCCGTATATCCGTAGCAAGTACCGGGAAGCATGTCTACTGATGTATGTCGAATAAAGTATAATTCCATGTTGGCAAATGTAATCAATAATGAGCAATAGTCAAAGACAAGGCACTTCAAATGTTGATTATTCGATAAAAATACAATGATTTACATATAAGAGAATGACATCATATCGATATATTGTTTAATTTTGCATCGGGGAAATGCACAAATCGGCATTAGACTCAAATAAAACTACCTAACACACTTGTTTATATGGACTGGTTAATAGAACTATTTACCACAGGCGGAGGTGTGGCACATACAGTCATCCTGTATGCTCTTGTCATATCACTCGGCGTATTTTTAGGCAACAAGATCAAGATTGGCGGAGTATCACTCGGCGTAACCTGGATATTGTTTGTCGGCATTCTTGTTGGTGACCTGCTTATGCGTGGCGGTGTAAAGGAGAACATCGAAGTGATGTCTTTCATCCAAGACTTCGGACTCATACTCTTTGTCTTCAGCATCGGTCTGCAGGTTGGACCATCTTTCTTCACCTCACTCAAGCAGGGAGGTGTCAAGGCCAACGGCATAGCAGCAGGTATTGTAGCACTCAACATCATCGTGATGCTTGCCCTATACTTCGGTTGCAAGGCATTTATCCCTGCAGCCAACAATCTGCCGATGATGGTTGGTATGCTGTGTGGCGCTGTCACAAACACCCCTGGCCTCGGTGCTGCCAACGCCGCTATTGACCAGATCAACGACCTCAACCCTGGCGCATTCGGCGACACTGTACCAGTCATTGCCAATGGCTATGCGTGTGCTTATCCTCTCGGTGTAGTAGGCATCATAGGTTCTATCATCGCCATTAGATTTATCTTCCGCATCAACTACAAGGCAGAAGAGGATCACTTCAATAAGAAGAATGGCAAACAGGCTGCTGTCAAGCCTCATCTCATGACTATCGAAGTGTTCAATCCTGCCATCGCTGGCAAGAGCGTACTTCAGGTACGTGGATTTATCGGACGAGACTTCGTATGCTCACGTCTGCTCCATGACGGACATATCACAGTACCCAACAGGGACACACTGCTCAGTGTAAACGACAAGCTTTATATAGTATGTGCAGAAGAAGACGCTCCTGCCATCACAGCATTCATTGGACCAGAGACAAATGTGGACTGGGAGGTACAGGATGTCACAATGGCTTCTAAGAAACTCACAGTGACTAAGGACGTCATCAATGGTAAGACTCTCGGTAGTCTGCATACAAGTTCTATATACGGAGTCAATGTCACTCGTATATATCGTTCCGGCATCGAACTTTTCGCTTCCCCAAGTGTTATACTACAGGTAGGCGACATTCTCACCACAGTAGGCCCAGAAGACGCCGTCGAAAGATTTGCCAACAAGATAGGTGACCAGAAGCAACAGCTTGACAAACCAAACCTTCTCACTCTCTTCATCGGTATACTTGTCGGCATCGTCTTCGGTATGATACCTATAGCTATACCAGGCATGAGTATGCCTGTCAAGCTCGGTCTCGCCGGCGGCCCACTTATCATAGCCATATTGCTCGGTAGATTTGGCTACAAGATCAAGCTCGTGGCTTACACTACCAACTCTGCTTCACTTATGATTAGAGACATCGGTCTGGTACTCTTCCTCGCAAGTGTCGGCATCAAGGCCGGAGGCAACTTCGTAGATACTGTACTCAATGGTGGTATTCACTATGTATGGATGGGATTCCTCGTCACCGTATTGCCGCTACTCATCATGGGAATCATTGCACGAAAGAAGTGGAAGATGAACTACTTCCTCCTCATGGGTATACTCTCAGGAGCAACTACAGACCCTCCAGCACTGGCATTCTCTACAGCCAATGCCAACAATGGCATACCATCAGTAGGCTATTCTACCGTATATCCGCTGTCGATGTTCCTGCGCATCATTACGGCTCAGCTCATCATACTTATAGCTTTCGGATAACACTTCATCAACATTTCACATAGTGAATCTACAAGACATCATACAGCAAATAGTGCAGTCGACAGACATTCCTCTGTTGACTGCATTGTTGCTTGGTATACTTGTGGCTATCAATCCATGCCAGCTTGCTATCAATATCTCTGCACTCTCATACCTGTACAAGGATACTGCAAGACAAGGATTTGCCTCTGGCATAGCATATATCATAGGTAGAATCATCACCTATACCCTACTCGGCTGGCTCCTTATTTATATAATAGGTATAGGCAAAAGCATCTCATTAGTCCAACAGATACTGAGCTATGGTGAAGCCATTCTGCCATACGCACTCACTGTCATCGGCATCATCCTCATCATTCGCACTATCATATCACACAAGCATCATGATGACAACTGCCACAACGTATGCACAGTCATCAAGTCACGGGGCAACATGGGACCACTCATACTCGGCGTACTGCTTGCTTTTGCATTCTGTCCCGAAAGTGCGATATTCTACTTCGGCATAATGCTACCCATGGCGGTCGAGACATCTACTATGGTCTCAATACTCATGCCCCTTTGCTTTGCTGTAGCATCAGTCATACCTGTGGCCATCATAGCCTTTCTCATCAGCAAAGCCACAAGAAGAGCCCAACGATTCCAGCACCTCTTCGACCATGCACAGCAGTGGCTCAACGCCATCACGGGTGTACTATTCATCATCATCGCCGTATTACTGTGGTGTGGTGAATGATGTTGTACTTAGATTGCCAATAAGGAGTGACATCATGTACATAACTTATGGAAATGATATTAGGCACAAAATCTATAGGTTATGCCATCAGTATACTCCTCCTCTAAAATAGGAGTATGCTGATGGCACTGCTAATGGATTGTGTGCCTAATTGTATATCATTACCTAAATATTTTATTGCATTTCCAATAATCCGTACAAAATTACGTTTTCTCTCAAAACGACCAAATGTTCAAAATGCGAAACGTCTATAGCAAAGCATATCTTATAGTCAGGATTACTGCATTTGTATGATACGGTTGACGAAGATTAGTCATACACTCGATAACGCTTAGTCATACGCTCGACGAAGCTTGATCATACGCTCGACGAAAATCAATATACTTTTAGGTGTAATTTCCATTTCATGACATTCGGGTATATTCAAGCGGGAAACTATTTTTATCGCAATAATCTTTGTAAATCATAATTATTTGCCCATATTTGCATAAAGAAAGAATCGGATTGTCAACAACATATAACTGTATAATCAATTATGAACATCAAGCCTCTATTTATCATCGCTTTAGGAATCATCTCATGCAAGGCAGAGGTGAAAGTAGACAATGCCCCATCAAACAATCAACAGGCTGTAGACTCTATAGTCATAGACTCTGCAGAAGTCTGTGAAAAAGAGGCGGATGAAGAGTCTGCTGTTAAGACTATTGCATGGAATAAGGATTGGAAATATGCAGGTAACTCCGTAATTCATTCTTCATCTGCCGTTTTGTATCGTTCAAATGCAAAGGAACGAAAGGACAAAGTAATTTGCGTGAATGCAGGGCATGGAACTTCTGGTGGGGCTTCTAAGAAAACGCTGTGCCATCC
>JAZLKQ010000288.1:0-7876 GCA_045597745.1 Bacteroidaceae bacterium
AGCTTTATCATACGGTCGATGCATTTGCAAATCACCATAGATCCCTAAAATAGGGGCATACCATACAAATGATTATTCCTTAACGAACTCTTCTGCAAGTGTGATGGTGTCAAGCTTACCTACATCGAGCAGACGGAGGTCGGACTTTGGAGAGCACTTGATCTTCACCTTGTCGCATATAGAAAGATAGAAGTCTATGATGGAGAATTTGCCGTCCCACTCATTCATCATAGGGAGGAGCACTTTTGGATTGCATACTTGTATACCGGCAAAGGCATATTTGCGATATTTGTTTACATCAAGACTTTCGTAAGGGCTCTTGACTTGACCTGTCTGGATATTTGTCCACCCTACAAGAGTGTCATCATCGTCAAAGAGCAGATACCTCTGTGTCTTGCGTTCACTTACAAGCATCACGGCGCCTACACTTTCATCACGACCTATGACACTCAGACTGTCAGCATATAGAGAGGAAAGATTGACATTGCTCAGTATATCGACATTGTGAACCACGACTGGATTGTCGTCAGAGAACAGAGGAAGAGCCTTCTTTAGTCCTCCGCCTGTCTCAAGGAGCATGTCTCGTTCATCGCTAAACTTGACATCAATGCCAAACGAATCGTTCTCTCGCACATAATTAATTATCTGATCCGCAAAATGATGAACATTGATTACGGCTTCACGACAACCATTCATTACAAGTCGTTCTAATAATATCTGTACCAATGGCTTGCCACATACAGGTACCATTGCCTTGGGCATAGTGTCTGTTAGTGGCTTAAGTCGTGTGCCGAGTCCAGCGGCAAATATCATTGCATTCATGATAACTATGACGGTATATATTGTGACTATATTTATATTTTAACCTCTGTATTATTCCATCAAGGACATTTTGTTATAATAAAATCACCTCAAATGACCTCAAATGGATGCCTTAATTGACTTTTGCACTTAATACATTGCTGATGCCTTGCTCACGATGACATATACGAACCTCAATGCCATACTTGTCATTGATGTGCTCTGCCAAATGCTGTGCGCTATATACACTACGATGACGTCCACCTGTACATCCACATGAGAACATGAGATTGGTAAAGCCACGCTCTATAAACCTTGCTACGTGGAAGTCTGCAAGCTTGTATACGCTTTCAAGGAACTGTAGTATCTCACCATCTTCTTCCAGAAAATCTATTACTGGCTGGTCAAGTCCGGTAAGTGGCTTGTACTCTTCATATCTGCCAGGATTGTGTGTGGCACGGCAATCAAACACATAACCACCGCCATTACCGCTCTCATCCTCTGGTATTCCTTTCTTGAAAGAGAAACTGAAGACTCTGACTACGAGAGGCTTGTCTGATGTGCCGAGGTATGTCTTGTCTGCTGCGAGAAGGGACTGAACTGTTGATGTTGTATTGTTGTTCATATTTATATCTAATATCATTTATTGTTATTTATTAGCCTCATGGCTACTTCTTTTAGGTAAGGATAAGGCTCACAGACTCCATCTTCTATCGAAGCGGAAAGATTGGCAAGTGCTGCAGGTATTGAGTCAATAAAATGCTTTTTCTTCTCCCAGAGTCCGCGATACCCGTATGCACCAAGTACCTGCAGCGTGCGAAACATGACAAAAAGATGTAGACGAGCCATGAAATCTTCCTTGCGAATATCCTTATATCGCTTAAGTGACTGCAGATATGTATCTATAAGACGATGACGCAATTCGTCGGAATAGTGAGCTGATGCCTGCCACAGAAATGATGCCACATCGTAATAGATTGGTCCTCGACGACCGCCTTGAAAATCTATGTAATACGGCTGTCCATTCTTTAGCATAACATTACGCGCCTGAAAGTCTCTATATAGAAATGTTTGCTCGACAGCTTCACCATCTACATTCATATCATCAAGTAGGTCCTTACACAATTGACGGAAATCCTTCTCAAGCTTATACTCATTAAATTCTATTCCTGTAAGTTTGAGATAACAATACTTGAAATAGTTGAGGTCAAACATTATGCTCACCTCATCCATCTGTTCTTGTGGATAACAATGAGTGAACAACTCAGGACTACCACCATCGTACTGCAACCGAGGCAAATCTTTCATTACAGCGTGCAACATTGACTCTTGCTCCTCATTGTATTGTCCTCCCTTTTCTCTTCCCGACTTAAGGAAATCAAATAAAGAATTGCCTCCAAGATCCTCCTGCAAGTAACGCATACAGTCATCACTCACAGCATACAACTCTGGTACTGGCAGATGTCTTCCATGCATATGGCGAGCTATCTGACAGAACGCATGATTCTCTTCTGCTGATGTCCCCACAACACCTATCATCGTACTACCATCATGGCATACTATACGATAATACTGACGATTGCTACCAGCTCCAGGAAGACGCTCTATAGACTGAGGAGACTCCGAACAAGTATCTATGTATAATTGTCTTAGACCTTCCATAATAACAAATCTATTCTAATGTTCCCTTACGGTTCCATATACTCATAACCTTACTACGTACCGCTATTATATTGAGTATTGATACCACAACAAGAAGAATACATCCTACAGCCAAGGCTGGGAGCATTGATGGCACTTCAAAGTCTGGGAAATATGATTGGAACATCTCAAGATACATTCCTCTTGCGAAGATAAGTATGCCAAACGCAAGTGCAAGAACTACAACATTCAAGCCAACAGTAAGTATCTGATATGGCATTGACACCTTTGCCGGACTATAACCGATGAGCAAAAGATTCTCGAGCTTAGTACTGTTCTTCTGTACAAGCAGATATACACTAAGCATAAGAATATAGAATGAGAGTATGCTGATGACAAGGCCTACAGTCATCACTATACCTATTATAATACGCAATATGAACGTGGTCTTGCTGGCATCGAGCTTGTCCTGGTCGGTCTCATATCCATTGTCCTGCAGATAGCTGGTTATATTCTCATCAGTAGGATTGTTGACCTCCATGATGAGACGTGTAGGCTCTTTAGGAGCATCACTTTGAGCATATTTGCCATTTGCCCATACCATAAACTTCTCTGGCACAAGAATAGTATTTAGGCGACTACTGAATCCCACAATCTTTCCGTTGAAATCATCCTCATAGCCATTGCCTCTGATATTGACTTTCAACTTAATAGCACCAAGTATGCCCTCTGACAGCTTTGGCATGTTGCGGCTCTGAGCATAACCAAAATTGTACAAGTCAAGATAGTTACGTGGCAGAATGATAGGAATGTCGGTATCACCTTCGTTGTATGTCCATTCGTCTGATGCAACATCAACGAAATCATCTGGAACAGACTCGAAGAACATCTCTGTAGAGAAGTTCAAGGATTCAATATCAAAGCTGGACTTGACATTGTACGATGAAGGAGTAAAGGCTCCTATCTTCTCAACAAATTCTTGTTGTTTGAGATCATCTAATTCATCGTTACTAAATGAATTGGACTTACCCGTAATTGTTGACACAGCTCCTATCTTCTTATTTATGATGAAGTAATCAGCCTTCATAAAGCTGTCTTCACCATTGAATATATCCTGCGTGTCGTTATAAAACTGAACACCAAGCAATATAATAATCATACCAACGAGGTTTGCAAAGAAGAATCCTGCAAACTGTGGTATACTGATATGCTGACGCAATAATTTCCAAACTAAATTCATATTATACTTGAATTATTGATGTTTACAAGAGTCATTACAATTTGAAAACCTTGTCATACTCCAGTTCTATTCGCTTACCGATACTTGTGGCAATTATACCTGCCCCCTGTCGCTTGGCTTCTGTCGTGAGTATATTGCCCATAATCTCGCTGTTAGTATCGTCAAGGTGACTAATAGGCTCGTCGACAAATACAAAGTCAAATGGTTGGCACAGGGTACGAATCATGGCAACACGCTGCTGCTGGCCAAAACTCATTCGACCTATCTTGGCATCTTTCTTGTCAGATATTCCGAGCATGTCAAACCATTCGTCAATCTGTTGTTTCTTCTGATAGCCCGTCAGCTTGTTCTTGATCTGTACATTCTCCATAGCTGTCAATTCAGGGAAAAGCCTCAGTTCTTGCCATAATAGACCAAACGAATGTTTGCGAATATCTATCCACCTACTTATTGAATAGCGTCTTGTATCTTCTCCATCAAAAAGTATCTTGCCCTGATAATCCTGTCTATAGCCATAGATAAAACTGCAAAGAGAAGACTTACCAGTACCACTATTTGCCTCAACGAGATAAAGTTTGTTTTTCTCAAATGTAATATCTTGCAACCATACATCACTTGCAATGTCTGTACGGTTCTGAAATACATTCGGAAGTGTATGCAATAATTCTATCTTTTCCATTTATTACCTGTATACTAATCAAATATTACTTTAGCAATTGCTTTAGAACATTTTCATTCTTATTCTTCAAATTAAGGGCAATTTCATAACTGTTAGCATCTTTCATCTGCAAAGTGAGGGACTCGAGGTTGCCAAGTATGCCGCCAATCTGAGGATTGCCCATGCCTGCCATCATATCCTTAGGCAATGTCTGAAGATTGACGTACATATATACACATGAATTCTTAATCTCCGCCTCCTTTGCCTTCAACATAGCATTGTCCTTGTCTCTTGTCTGGCACATAGGGAGTGAGTGCTCTGTTGCAAAATAAAGGTCGTTGTCTTTCAATCCCCAATACATATCATATTCGGAAGACTTGATATGATATGCTCCGTCTCCTGCAGAAGTCATCGTCGCACCATATTCAGACATCGAACTCTTCCAGTAATTGACGTCATTCATAAAGTCCGTATTGACTACATGAGAAATCATGCAGAAGTCTTTCTTGTCGCTCATCATGCCAGAATTAGGTATTACTATTGCCAGGTCTCCATCGACACTACCAAGCATCTTCTGTATGTCAATGCCACGCTCTGCGACAAATATCAGTTGCTTAACTTCCTCACTCTTCTTTGCATTGTCTATAAGCCACTTGCCTTTTACGTTGGCTGATGCCCAGACGAGGAAGTCATCGTTAGGAACATTGATATAGTCTCCATTTATCTTGCCAAACTGGCTACTTGCCTCATCAAACATCTTCTGTACATTGACATTATTGCTATACATCTCAGACTTAAAAGATATCCTTCCATCTTCAAATCCAACGGCAGCGGTCAATTCCACGTCGCTCATCCTTGCACCCCTTGGTATGAACGACTTCATGTTGTCTGTCACACTCTTTGGCAATGCCGCCATGTTGCTATACACCTTGATATCACCTGTTAGCTCTTGCAAACGATCATAATTGGGTGTAGAAGCAAAACTCTTTTCTTCGTCTATTGCAAAGAGGCTTGTCAATGTACGCTTGACCATGCCAGCATTAACTTCTCCCGAACCAACGAGCAAGACAAGAGCGTCATCGTTGAATGCAAGATTGACATCTCCAAGAAGCTGTGCATACTTGATGTCATTCTGCTCTGTCAACTTACTACACATCTCAGACTTCTTCATAAGAGTAAGAAAATCCTCAAGGTCATCCTTGTCACCAATCTTGAATGTGGCGCCAAAACAATGGTTAGGAGTCTCAAACACAAAGAATGGCACACTGAGGTCAAGTCCCATCTTCTGAGGATTGTCGATGACTTCCATCATCTCCTTCTTCTGCTTGCCACTTGCCACGAGCCCAATATTGTCCTTCATCAGCTTGAGATATGGAGATGAAGCAAGATTTGCCTTGTTCGCTACTTCCTTTATGTCTACCGATGCCACAAATGTCGACTCTGCAGGTATCACGTTTACATATTCTGACTTGCTACATGAAGCAAGAGCAAATATGACAATTAACGATATCAATAACAAACGTACTTTCATAACTGTAATATTCTGTATCATTTTTATACTTTATTCTATTTCCCTCATATACAACACCAAACTATCAGCAGAACAGACTCATCATGTGTACCGCTACAAGAGCAGCGGTTTCAGTTCGCAGTCTGCTCTCCCCAAGGCTCACAGATACAAATCCCGCCGCTTCAGCCTCTGCAACCTCCTCTATACTAAAGTCGCCTTCTGGACCAATCATGACCAAAGCATCTTCGCCTCTGACCAATACATCTCTCAGCAGATGCTTCTCCCCGAGCTTTATCTCATTGTCATTGCCGTAACAATGGCAGATAAACTTTCCTCCCTTGAAGTCCTGATGAATGAAATCTCTGAAAGACGTCATGCCATTGAGCACAGGTTTTGTAGACTTATGACTTTGCTTCATAGCGGACACAAGTATTCGGTCTATGCGTTCTGTCTTTACGACTTTACGCTCCGAGAATTTAGCATCAATGAATGTCAACTCATCAAATCCTATCTCCGTTGCCTTCTCTGCCAACCATTCCGTACGATCCATGTTCTTTGTTGGAGCCATTGCCAAATGAAGGTGAGCCGACCATTGTTTTGGTTGAGGAATGGACTTCGTGATACGATAGAAACATCGTTTCTTGGTTTCTTCCGTAATAACCGCCTCGTAGAAAGTGCCCTCACCATCCATGAGCATCAGTTCTTCCCCAATGCCAAGTCGAAGCACTCTGACTGCATGTGCTGCCTCCTCTTCAGGGAGTTCATCATGTATAGAAGCGTCAGGTACATAAAAGAAACGTACTTCCTTCATCTTTTGTAAGTTATAGAGTGGATAAATAATTTGCAAACTCCTCAACTGCTCTCTTTGCCGCAATATCTACATTAGCATTACGTCCTATATCATCTCTAAGGCATAGAGTATGAATATCATCAGCACTTCCCCATCCTATCCATATCTCGACGTCATGGCCTTCACATGCTTCTGCATACCCTGTAGATGCTATTGCAAAGTCAGCAGACAATCTGACACACGCTCCGTGTACCATCTGCTCAACTACCTGTCTTGACACCACATCGTACTCCGCTATAGTGTCATGAAAGACTCCAAGCATCTTCTCCTTGACATCGTCTTGATAAGCTACAATACCTCCTTCGAAATATCTTGATGCACCGCTTACAGATGTAATAAGCGATGCTATTCGTCCAGATGTGCAACTCTCTGCTGAGGCAAGATGTTTGCCCGATGACGTGAGCTTTTCCTTGATTATGACAAGAGCTTCTTTACATTCGAGCATAAGCAGGCAGGTCTATGCTGGCAAACTCGCCATCGAGATATTTGAAATATCCTGTGATAGCTATCATTGCAGCATTATCGGTAGTATAACTAAACTTAGGGATAAAAATCTTCCATCCATATCGTCTTGCATAATCCTTGTAAGCATTGCGCAGACCATTGTTGGCTGATACACCACCTGCTACAGCCACTTGCTTGATACCTGTGTCTTTGACTGCAAGTTTAAGTTTCTTCATGAGGATGTCAACGACAGTCTTCTCGAGCGATGCTGCCAAGTCTTCCTTATGATGCTCTATGAAGTCTGGATCGTCAGCCAACCAGTCTCTTAGTGAATAGAGGAATGACGTCTTGAGTCCGGAGAAACTATAGTCATAGCCTGCAATGTTTGGCTTAGAGAATGTATATGCCTCAGGATTGCCCTGACGAGCCAGCCTATCAATGATTGGTCCACCCGGATAACCAAGTCCCATAACCTTCGAGCACTTGTCTATTGCCTCGCCCGCAGCGTCATCTATCGTCTGGCCAAGTATTTCCATGTCATTGTAAGCGTTGACCTTAACTATCTGAGAGTTTCCTCCACTTACAAGCAGGCATAGAAATGGGAACTGTGGCTGGTCATTATCATCCTCGCTCTCCTTGATAAAGTGAGCTAAGACATGACCATGCAGATGGTTGACATCTATCATAGGAATGCCGAGGCCGCGAGCAAATCCCTTTGCAAAACTTACTCCT
>JAZLKQ010000289.1:0-5999 GCA_045597745.1 Bacteroidaceae bacterium
CCGTCCATCGAGGCGACACGCACGGCATACCGTAAGTGCGGCAAGGACCCGAGCCGCTATCGTCCGAGCGGAGAGGCACTGGTGAGACGCACCCTACAAGGGAAGGATCTCTACCAGATAGACACTGCTGTCGACCTCATCAACCTCGCGTCCATCGCCTACGGATATAGCATCGGCGGATTTGACGCCGACCGAATCGAGGGCGACACCCTCACGCTCGGCATAGGACGTGCCGGCGAACCATACGAGGGCATAGGTCGCGGTATGCTCAACATCGAGGGACTGCCAGTCTATCGTGACGCCATCGGAGGCATAGGTACGCCTACGAGCGACAACGAGCGCACCAAGATGTCGCTCTCCACCTGCCGTCTGCTCGCCCTCGTCAACGGCTACGACGGCGACGCTGACAATGTCCGTGCATGTGCAGAGTACATACTGCAGCTGCTCGGCCGCTATGCGCAATGCACTGGCGGAGAGGTTGTCATGTACAAATAATACGTTCGTCACGCTACACTTTATTATAAAAAGGTGTAACTTTGCAACCGATAACAACAACACAACATACCATACACAATGATTACATTTATCATCGCTCTCATACTCCTCATACTCGGGTATGTAGTCTATGGAGCGTTCATCGACCGCACATTCGGCGTAGACCCCAGGCGTATACCACCGTGTATCACACATCAGGACGGAGTAGACTATATGCCTATGCCTACATGGAAGGTATTCCTCATCCAGTTTCTCAATATTGCCGGGACAGGCCCTATATTCGGTGCTATCCAAGGCATACTCTTCGGTCCGAGTGCCTATCTGTGGATAGTGCTCGGCTGTATCTTCGGCGGTGCGGTACACGACTACATGTCGGGCATGATCTCTATCCGTCAGGACGGAGCGAGCCTTCCAGAGATAATCGGCGACCAGTTGGGCATGCGCGGCCAAGTCGTGATGCGCATATTTGCCATGATACTCATGATACTCGTGGGAGCCGTATTTGCCACCACACCAGCAGGTCTGCTTGCCAACATAATAGGCGGCGACACATTCCTTGGCGACAAGTTGCTGTGGATCATAGTAATATTCGCCTACTACATACTCGCCACTCTCCTGCCAGTCGACAAGGTCATCGGCAAGATATATCCGGTATTTGGCGTAGCCCTCCTCATCATGGCGGTAGGCGTAGCGTTCGGCATATTCTACTATCCAGGCGACATGCCAGAGATCACCGAAGCATTTGCCAATCATCACCCGGCTACCGTAATGCCAGTGTTCCCTGGCCTTTGCATCACCATCGCATGTGGTGCCGTCAGCGGATTCCACGCCACTCAGAGCCCTATGATGGCACGTTGCATGAAGAGTGAGAAGTACGGACGACCAGTATTCTATGGAGCGATGATTACCGAGGGCGTCGTAGCGCTGATATGGGCAGCGGCAGCTATCAAGTTTGCCGACAGCTTTGATGTAGTGAGCGCCTACGGTATGTCCGACGATGCCACCCCATACGAGAAGTTGTGGGCTGTCATGACCGTCGGTGGCACTCAGAACGCCAATCCTGCAGTGCTCGTCAACGCTATCTGCAGCACATGGCTCGGCAAGGTCGGTGCCATACTCGCCATACTTGGAGTGGTGGCTGCACCTATCACTTCGGGCGATACAGCCTTCAGATGCGCACGTCTCATAGCCGCCGACTTCATGCACTACAAACAGGACAGACTGCTCAGTCGACTGTACCTCTGCCTGCCTATATTCGTTGTGTCAGGCGTGCTCATGTTTGTCAAGTTTGACGTGCTGTGGCGTTATTTCGCATGGTTCAACCAGAGCCTTTCGGTATTTACATTATGGGCTATCAGCCTCTGGCTCCTCAAGGCAGGCAAGAACTATCTCGTAGCCATCATACCTGCCCTATGGATGACCGCCGTGTGTACGACGTACATCATGGTCGCGCCCGAAGGTCTTACCCTCTCCGTCCCACTCTCGTACACCATCGGAGGAGCGGCTACCATAGCCATGCTGGTATGGTTTGTCATCAAGAAGCGGAAGATAGACATTGGCAAGTAAACACCCCTCATAAGTACGTTCCCCCGACCCTCATCATCGAGGTGTCGGGGGAACGTGTCTTATGGTTCACCGAGAAAGTCAAATATCAGCTTCACCTGCTTACAGGTGAATACACGTTGCGTCTTCCGATAACCGAGTCTCTGGAGTCCATCCGATAGTGGTTTGTTGATGCTTATCCACTTGGCAAGTCTGTTGACAGCCGACTTCTCGCTGAGGTTGGGCGCATATAGCATCGCCAGTTCTCTCTTACTGTAGGTTGCAATTCTCATCGCTTAAGTTCAGGTTTTAGTTAAGTTTATATTGCATTATTGTCACTCGTCTTCATCGCTGAAGCGTACTGCAAATATTGCGACTTTATAGGTACCTTGCAAGTGGAGGCACGGCATCTATAGGTATTTCACACAATATTTAACGATTGCGGGGCGATATGATTATGGAATCCATCCCTTCAGACCCTCCACTTTCAACATACGTATGACAAAGCCTCATCATACGTTCGACAACGCTTCATCATACGTATGTCGGACGCTCGTCATACGTATGTCGCATCTGCATCCTCTCGCAAGCCTCAACGTGACATCACCTCACCACCTCCTGCATGAAGATGGCGTCGAGCGTCCATGTGGCGCAGTCGTTGGTGTATATCTGCATACGAGGCTTAGCCGATGCATCTGACGATGGAGGCAGAGGCAAGTGTCGGAGCAGGTCGTCCCACGCCTGAGTGCGCAGTCGGTCACTGCCCGTACGCCATGCGGCGTATGCCGATAGACGTGGTATGAGGAAGTGGTTGCCGCTGATAGTCAGGGCGTTCTGCTTGTATACGGCAGCATGATTGAGCCACGCCGAGTAGAAGTCTGGGCACTGTATCATAGGCTCCAGTTCGTTGACGAGCTCAAATCCGCCCATGATCGTCATGAGGTGATTGGTGTTGAGTACGGTCGAGTCGCACTCGTTGGTGATAAGTCCCGTATCAGGGTAATAGCCGAGCGCCTTAGGGCCAGAGAACAGTCCATGCCTGAGGGCGGCAATGCTCTTCATGCCCGTCAGTATCTTATTATAATAAGGAGAGGACTCCATACCTCTGGCTATGTCTGCACGGTCGGTCACGGACATGCCGTCAGTGGCTGTCTGTGCTCCCCTCTCCCACTCAGTCATCCAGTTGCTCACGTATGCCAACCAGTCGGGACCGATGCGTAGACGTGCCGGTGCGGTACAAGGGTACTGGCTACGTGGCTGTGCCAGACGCATCGGGTCGAGATGATAGAGCAAGGTGTCGGCATCGGCGACCTCCCGCATCACGTCGCCTGTGCGGTCGTCGGCTGTGAGATAATAGTAAAATCTGTTCCACCACGCCTCACTGACACGTGCCTCCTTCGCCCCGCATCCCCAGTGACTGACGTTGTGTCTGGTGCCGAGTCCCTTATGTTCGCCAAAGTGATACGAGTCGACCTCGCTGCAGTGACGTGTCATCGCCTCCGCCATGATCCATACCTCTGGGTCTGCCGTGCGGAGGAACTGGTACCAGAGCATGGCGGGCGTGCCGAGTTCGGTATTGTCCCAGGCATATCCTCCCACGTCGTATCTCCACTCTCCACGGCTCATGTCGTAGGTGTGCATCACGTCGCCGTAGTTGAAGTAGCCGTACCATCCGTTGCGGTCTATCTCGTCTCTGTAGAAGTCCATCACGCCGTCGAGCGTACGTTCGACAAGCGAGTCACGTGGGCTGTCCAGTCGTGGGAGCGACCAGATGCCGAATGCTCGTTTACGATGCAGGTACTCTGGTGTCGGAAGCAGCTGACAGACATCATCACGACACCCGTCGGACGCCACTCGTCGTGAGGCTGGCATACCTACATTGACATATATCTCGCTGGTCCTCGCTATGCCGACAGCGGTGCTCAGACCTGGCTGTACGTCTTCGTAAGACGCATCGAGCGTGTGTGCTATCGTGTCGTAATGGGCAAAGCTAAATGCCTCTGCCTCTGGAGCATACAGTGAGATGCACACGTCTGCCGTGTCGCTACGGGCTCCATCGACCTGCAATGACGACGGACAACTCTGCCAGAAGTCCTTGAGCGTGAAGCTCATGCACGACGTACTATCGCCCACCGTCACTGTGCCGTCCGATCGTCTGCCCTCCATCGTGCCTATC
This sequence comes from Bacteroidaceae bacterium, assembly GCA_045597745.1. Taxonomy (GTDB): domain Bacteria; phylum Bacteroidota; class Bacteroidia; order Bacteroidales; family Bacteroidaceae; genus Minthosoma. The sequence goes on from JAZLKQ010000289.1 coordinate 4,214, forward strand.
CATGGCGAGAGCGAACCAGTGCGCTTGCGTATGGAGTAGGCATTGGGAGTGAGTTGCGTGAGGCGAAATCCGTCCCACTGGGCTATATTGCGTATCATGCTCTGCGTCACGGAGTCCATCGTCGTCAGGTCGATCCTCCTACGTGCAATTAGTGGCTGTACCGAGAGGCGGCGGTCGTCATACTGCACATAACGCTCGTACGAAGGTCCATGCATCGGTACGCGGAAGTGCAGGGAGAGTTCGCTGAGTCCCTGACTTTCGAGCGCCGAGTCCACAAGGAGCGTATGTACCAGCCTGATCTTTGGACTGCCACGGTAGAGATAAGCCCTTATTATGAAGTTGTTGCCAGTATACCGGTGCACCATGCTCATAGTGCCCTGACGCTCTATGACATGCGAGAGGACGGGTGTGGTGCGGTGGTTGAGTGTCACGGTAAATGTCGGCATTTCAGGAAACTCCTGTACGTCTATCTGTGGCGACATGCCGCTACGCATGAGCAGACAGCTGTTCACACCGGCAGGGACAACTGTGCTAAACGCCTGCCACTTGGCGCTGCCGTCAGGCCATGAGGCGAGACGCCATGTGTCAAATGGCAGTGGCTGACCTGTGGAGGTCACGATGCTGAAGTGATGGTCTGTCTTCTCACCCTTGTCAAACGGTACTCCGAACGTCACCGGACCCTCGCCACGTCCTCCTACCCACTTGAGCACGACGGCATCGTCGTCTGGTCGTGTGCATGTGTAGCGGAAGTTGCGCATCTGTGCAGTGGCGAGCGTGGTGCGAAAACCGAAATATCCGCTCCTCAACGGGCTGACGTCCACATAGTCCACGAGGCACTGACCGTCGATGATGTAGCGCACATGACCGTCTATCTGTTCGAGTCGTATCTTGTACCAATGCCCCTTCTTGAGCAGGTGCTGAGCGTCGGTGTACTCCCTGAGGACCGGTGGCCGGTACTCTGCACTATCTATGCCACGGGCATCGCCGGTGTATCGGCGAAATCGTGTGGTGCTGTTGTAGTTGCCCCCATATCCCATATAGTACATCTGCATGGCATAGTAGTCGACAAATCGTCCACTGGTCTTCACACGCCTGTCCGCCATCCAGAAGCAGTTGAGGTCGCTGGTCCTTGCAGACGTGATGCGGGCTTCGTACTCGATGACCACATTGCCGTCCATACGCTGGTCGTACCATAGGGTGAGTCCCTTGGGAGCGTGGATAGTGGCGGTGCCGCCTTTCCATGTCACGGTGGATGCAGGGTCTTCGGCCTCTATCGTCCAGCCGGCGGCGTATGACGGAAGCGTCATCAGGAGGAGGAGGATGAGAAGTATGTGTTTCATCGTCAGTTTTTCGTTAGTTGTTCGGCATTACGCCTGAGAGTCATTTACGGGTTTTTATGCTTCAAAAGTAATAAAATTTACCTTACATCGACCAATAAATCAAGAAAAAGCGACCGTTTGGCGTGAAATAAAGGTGCTGACGACTGATATTAGCGATAAAGTCACTACATTTGCATCAAGCAATCATTGCATTAATGTTATAATCAAATACAATCATTATGAAGAAGTTACTCACAGTTATTGCACTCGCTCTTATGAGCCTGACAGCATTTGCACAGCAGCTTAGCTTTGGCGACATCGCAGTCAAGGCAGATGTCAACACCATCAAGCAGCAGCTCACAGACAAGGGTTATGTATCTACCGGAGCCAACACATACAAGGGTACTTACCTCGACACTCCCGTCAAGATCACGGTGGTAAGTGGCGAAGGTGGCATTGGCAGCGAG
>JAZLKQ010000290.1:0-7644 GCA_045597745.1 Bacteroidaceae bacterium
AACAGCAGAGTTGAAGGTCGGTATTTCATTTGAACCAGGAGCTACTTATATTAATACAAAGCAACGAAGGATCAAACTCAATAAAGATGCTCCGGTAGTAACAATAAGTCATACGTTTGGTATGAAAGCATTTGGCGGTCAATGGAATTATAATGTGACAGAGGCAGGTATATACAAGCGTTTCTGGATACCAGGCTCATGGGGAAAGATGGATACAGACATCAAGGCTGGTATACAGTGGAATACAGTACCATTCCCACTGCTCATACATCCTGCAGCCAATCAGTCATATATACTCGAAGACTATACTTTCTCACTCATCAGCAACCTTGAGTTCCTTAATGACAGATATGCGACCATGATGTGGGAATGGGATTTGAACGGAAAGATATTCAACCGCATTCCGCTTCTTCGCAAGTTGAAATGGCGCGAGCTCATTGGAGTCAACATGCTTTGGGGTTCACTTACAGACAAGAACAATCCTGCATTCACGGACAATCCCAACTTGTTCTATTTCCCCGGTCACTTCAAGGCAGACGGCTCGTATGAGAACAACACACAGGTGATGGACTCTAAGACACCGTATATCGAGCTACGTCTTGGTATACACAACATATTCAAGCTCATACACCTGGAGTATGTACGTCGACTGACCTACCTGCACAATCCCAATACTAACACATGGGGTATCAGAGGTATGGTGCGTATGAAGTTCTAATGAATGTGTTATTTACCTCACTTTCAGCCCATGCAGTACCTCCTCGAAGCAGATGCCGTTGGTAAGTGGTTCAGGAGAGAGCTCAGACGCCTTGAGGCAGTTGCGCACGAAGTGTGAAGCTCGTCGTACCGATCGTTCAAAAGGTATACCATTGACTGCGTCAGCTCCCAGTACGGAGGCAAATACGTCGCCCGTACCGGAACGCATACGTTCGATGATCTGCTGACGCTGAAAACTGATGTCGCCATTCTCATCCATCACAGCATTGCCGATAAAGTTGGTACCGATACGTATACCGGTAATGACTATCCTGTCGGCACCCATATCACGGAGCCTGAGTATCATGTCCCTCAGCTCCTGTCTATGCCATCCGCTCTCCTTGTAGGGAGTATCAGTCAGGAAACACGCTTCTGTAAGGTTGGGAGTGATGATGTCTGCATGAGCGAGCAGGCTCTTCATTGCCTTGCACAACTGTGGGGTATAGGTAGGGTATATATGTCCATTGTCTCCCATCACGGGATCGACGACGACGACTGTCTGTGGAGTACTGAATCTGCGGACAAACTCTTCGACGAGTGTTGTTTGCCTTACGCTACCGAGAAATCCCGTCATTATCCCGTCAAACTTCAGTCCGAGCTTATCCCATTCCTCCATATATGCAGGTATATGATCCGTGAAGTCGTACTTGTAGAAGCTCTCAAATCCTGTATGGTTGGAGAACAGGGCAGTAGGTACTGCACATCCCTGTACCCCGAGATGTGAGACTATAGGGAGGATGACGGATGTGCTGCATCGTCCAAAGCTTGATATGTCGTTGATGATTGCGATCCTGCGTGGCATGGTTGTATTGAGTTTTGAAATAGAATTAATTACCATGCAAAGGTAATGAAATAAAAGTATATATAGTCAAGAAATAGTCTGTGAGTTGTTGTATCAAGTAAAGAATTGTTATGTAGTGTGTAAATACGTCAAGTCACATAGGATAAATACATAAACAATAGGGGGTAGGCACTTGATTGTACCTACCCCCATTGCTGTGTGTTATGTGGATTCAAATGAATGAATCAAACGAATATTACTTGAAGATAATCTTCTTCTTAGAGCCGTCAGCGTAAGTCACGATGTTGATACCTGGCTCAAGCTTGCTGCGGAGGATACCATCGATAGAGTAGATAGCCTTGATGATATTATTCTTTACAGCATCTATGAAGTCGCTGATAATGCCTGTTGGATCGTCCTCTGTACCGTATGTCACGTCGAAGATGTAACGCTTGCCGTCATATTCGATACCGATAGTAGACTTCCAATCGCTGATAGACTCGATGTCGTCTGTGAGGAGGTCAGCGAAGAGTTCTGGCTCGTCTGTATCTGGGTTGAGACGTATACCGAGCATGATAACAGCTGACTCGTCTTCTTCGCCTACTGCGTAACCGTTAGCGTTGAAGAAGAACATGTCTTCGAGTGATGCCTTGTCGAATATTGCAGGAGACTTAGCCGCGATAATGTCTGATGCGTCGATAGTCTCCTCGTCGATACCGAGTGCTTCGTATGCCTTAGTCATGTCGAGTTTTGTAGTGAGGTACTCTGAGTATTCGCCTATGATCATCTTGACGCCTTCTCTACCTACTATCTCTGCTTCTGGAGCGACTTCTTCTACGTACTTTACAGATACTGTGTAGTCGATGTACTCAGCAGTAGCTTCGTTGACAGCATAGAGGTGTGCAAGGAACTGGTCGCCTACTGCACGCTGACCTGGGTACTGGTAGAATGTGATTTGTCCGTTAGCGTATGTGAGACCGAATGAGTTGTTTCCCCAGCCCTCGCTTGTTACTACGTTCTGATGCTCGCTGTTCTCATAGAGAGTGTTACCGTACCAAAAACCTGGAGCTGGATTACAGTTGTATGTCTTAGAGAACTCGAGTGTAGTCTCTTCAGAGTCTTCAGCCTTCTTTGCTACATCTGTGTAGAGTGTGAAGTCAGTTGTACCAAGCTTAGTGCTTATGAAGTCCATATCGAGCGCATACTTAGTCTCCCATTCATAAATGCCTTCGTCGTTAGGAACAATCTGCATAGAGATGAAATCTTCAGCAACCTTTGTGAATGGGTCTTCGATAATCTTCTCTGGAGTTACAGTGTAGTTAACGTGTACGATATAGTACTTCTCAGCGCCGAGGAATACGAGGTCAGCAGAGTATGTTACTGGCTCTGTGAGCTCAGCGTGATGACCTGACATCTGACCTATAGAATATTCACCATTCTCAAGTGAACCTTTGGCAATGAAGAATGCTGCATTGCTTCCCCATGAATCGATATATCCTTGTTCATTGTAGTAGAAACCACCACTGCCCTCTGTGTGGTTGTCTGAGAGTTCGCCTTCAGAAGCCCATGACAATACATCATCTACACCATCAGCCTCGATAGCTTCGAGGATAGCTGCCATATCTACAGTGAATGGCTTTGTAGCGTAGTTGTTGTCAACCTGTGCTTCAATCTCTATAGTAGACTCGCCCGCAAGAGTCATCTCTTCGAATGGGATAGCCTCTGGCTTGTGTACGTTGGTTGTAAATGTGATCTTTACAGCCTTACCTTCATTGACCACGAAGAGCTCTGCATAGTCATTATCACCTTCCTTAAGCTCGTTAGGGAACTGTCCGTATGAACCTACTGTGAATACGTCCTCAGCGAAGCCGTACTGCTGGAGGTAGAATGTGCTGAATGTACCATACTTGAAAAGAGCATTCTGGCGAATGATAGTCTCAACACCAGTTGACTCATTGTACTCATTATAGTGACCAAACCAACCGTCTGACATTTCTATTGGCAGTTTGAGTTCATCAACTCTCTCCCATACAGCCTCTTCATTTTCAGCAGCAGTATTGATTGCAGTCTGTGCATACACACGCTCCATGATAGTCTCAGAGAGCTCGTCTGCTGATATACCGAGAGCTTCAGCCATGCCAGGTACTTCGATAGAGAGAGACTTGCCCTCGTACTGCTTGCCGACTACAAAGTCGAGAGTAGCGCTGTACTCCTTGACGATGTTGAGACCAGAGAGTGTTACGACTGTCTCAGGAGTACCCTCATTGACATTGAGAGTAACGTGAAATGCTACCTGCTTCTCACCATTGATAAGATAAATGGTAGTCTTGAGAGTTGAAGGTGTCAATACATGAGCAAAGTACTTAGGCATCTGTCCCATGTAGATGTCAACAACACCTGTTGCAGGGTCTGCACCCTCTTCTACATCATAACTCAAACCAACGAACCAGCATGATCCTTCATCGCCATAACCCTGAGCTACGCCATCGGCATTCATCCAGAACTCGTTAGTACCGCCGGTGTATGCGTTAGAAGTGCCGTCTGCAGTCTTGATGTAGACATTACCACCAGCATTGATAAACTCCTGCAATGAAACAGGATCGCTAAATCCAAGCGCAGTTGCTATATCAGCAGGAGCGAAAGACTGGTCACCACTGTAGTAGTTGTTCTCAGGATCGCTTGTGACATTTACCTGATACTGCGCCATCGCTGTCATCATAGTCATGACAAACAACGAAAGAGAAAGTAAAAGTTTTCTCATAAGCTTAAAAATGATAAGTTAATAAGTTGATATTATAAATTTATTGTTAATAGCCTTCAATTCTTATTGGTTCACCTCCCTATTATATAATAAGGTGAGAGTGCATCATAGTAGTATATGAAGGTGTATACATATACGTTGCAAATATATTGATTTTATTTTACAATAAACATTTTTGCCATAGAATTATTGTTGATTATTACAATTTGACCACATATTTGACGTTGTGGCACATGCTTTTTGTGCATTTCACACGTCTTTGTACGTTATGATTCAGTATTATCATGTGCAATATTGTTGATATAATATAAAAAGTCGTAACTTTGTGCAGACAACTTATTTTATTCATTATTACTAATAAATTAATTATTGTATGAAGAAAGTATTCTCATTACTATTTGTGCTAATGGTAATGACCATCGGACTAAATGCAAAGGATCATCAAGGCATTACTTTTAGCGAATTGTCGCCTGACAGATTTACTCTCATAGCAGATGGAGTTCCAACAGATATACTCATGTCGGAGGATGATATGGAAGGGGTGAAGATTGCAGCCGGCAATCTCGTCGCGGATTTCGAAAGAGTATGTGGACGTAAGCCACAGATCAAGCCACAAGCATCTGGTAAGAGACTGATAATCGTGGGCAGCCTTGAGAGTAGATACATACAGCAGATGGTCAAGGCGCGCAAGATAGATGCTAAGGACTTGAAGGGCAGGACTGAGAAGTACATAATGCAATGGGTGGCAAATCCTATCAATGGTGTTGATGAGGCGCTTGTAATAGCAGGTAGTGATATGCGAGGTACTATCTATGGTATATACGAACTAAGTGAGCAGATAGGTGTGTCTCCATGGTACTATTGGGCAGACGTGCCTGTAGCTAAGGCTTCGCAGATGTCTATTGCGCACGGCAAATATACTGCTGGTGAACCTGCTGTACGATACCGTGGAATATTTCTTAATGATGAAGCACCATGTCTGACTACATGGGTCAAGAATACATTTGGTACCGAATACGGAGGTCATGAGTTCTATGCACATGTATTCGAACTGATACTCCGACTCAGAGGCAATTTCCTCTGGCCCGCCATGTGGGGATGGAGCTTCTATGCAGACGATCCGCTCAACAGCAAGACAGCCGATGATATGGGTGTAGTGATGGGTACGTCGCATCATGAGCCAATGGCTCGCAATCATCAGGAGTGGGCACGTCATCGCAACGAATATGGTGCGTGGGACTATGCTACTAATCAGCAGGTGATTGACAAGTTCTTCCGTGAAGGTATAGAGAGAGCAAAAGATACCGAGGACCTCATCACTATCGGTATGCGTGGTGATGGAGATACAGCTATGGGTGGTAAGGAAGGACATGATGACGAACTCTCGTCTGACGATAAGGCTATCATGCAGTTGCTTCAGACTATCATAGCCAATCAGCGCAAGATAATATCAGAGGTTACTGGTCAGCCTGCAAGCAAGCGTCCTCAGGTATGGGCTCTGTACAAGGAGGTGCAGCGTTACTATGACCTTGGGATGAAAGTACCAGAGGATGCCATAATATTGCTTAGTGATGATAACTGGGGCGATGTACGCCGTCTGCCTTCTGCTGCTGAGTTGAAAGGTCATAAGGGCGGATTTGGCATGTATTATCATGTGGACTATGTGGGAGCTCCACGCAATACCAAGTGGTTGAATGTCACTCCTATACAACACATGTGGGAGCAGCTGCAGCTGACGTATGACTATGGAGTGGACAAGTTGTGGGTGCTTAATGTAGGTGATCTGAAGCCTATGGAGTACCCTATAGATCTCTTCCTTGATATGGCATGGGATCCTGCTCGTTACAAGGCGGACAATCTGCTTGATCACACCCGTCAGTACTGTGCAGAGGCATTGGGAGAGGAATACGCCGACGACGCCCAGCGTCTGCTCAATCTGTATAGCAAGTATGCAGGTAGAGTAACTCCAGAGATGCTTGATGCAAGGACATACAATGTGGAGAGCGGCGAATGGGATAAGGTATGTGGCGAATGGATTAAGCTTGAGGCAGAGGCGTTGAGATTGTACGCTAAGTTGCCTTCCGAGTGTCATGATGCTTATCAGCAGCTTATACTCTTTCCAATACAGGCGTTTGGTAACCTGTACGAGATGTATTGCGCTCAGGCAAAAAACATGATGTTGAGCAAGGCTAATCTACCAGAAGCAAATGTGTGGGCAGACAAGGTAGAAGAATGTTTCAAGCGTGATGCGGAGCTCTGCCATAATTATAATAAGGTGATGGCAAACGGCAAGTGGGACGGCATGATGATACAGAAGCATATAGGATATACTTCATGGAACGATAACTTCCCTGCAGACCGTATGCCACAGGTACATCGTGTAGCTGTAGATGGAGCCAATACGACCGTACCTGTTGGTGGATATACGTTTACAGGTAAGGATGGTGTGGTAGTGATAGAGGCAGAGCATTGCTTTAGCAAGACCGACGCGGCCAACTCCAAGTGGACTATTATTCCAGATATGGGACGTACTCTAAGCGGCGTGTCGCTTATGCCATATACTCAGCCTACTTCCGGTGCAAATCTTAATTACAAGTTTACTCTGCCTAATGGAGTGGAGAGCGTGAAGGTATATGTCATCACCAACGCTACTCTGCCATTCAAGCGTGCAGACGGACATAGATATACGGTAGCTATTGACGGCGCTTCTCCGACGGAGGTCAATTTCAACTACAACCTGAAGGATGTCCCTCAGTATGCATACAGCATATATTATCCGACAGTAGCACGACGTGTGGTGGAGAAGGATGTCACTTTGCCTGTACCTTCTTCTCTATCAGAGCATACACTGACTCTCAGTCCCCTGGATGAAGGTATAGTGTTTGAGAAGATTGTGATAGACTATGGAGGTTACAAGCGTACGTACCTCTATATGGACGAGTCTCCATGTGTCAGGTGATAAGACAGTATGAATGATGCTGCGAGGATGACGTCACGACTATGAGTACTTCTTAGGGTATCTCAACAATATACTCAGTAGCACGGCAACTCCAAGCCCCATAGGATAATATAAGTATGCAAGAATACTTCCGGGACTTGCGGGTTGCTGTGTTGCTTGACTAATAAGGCCAGCAGCAATCAGTATCTGTGCTCCGTAAGGCAACAAACCTTGTGTAAAGCATGATATGGTGTCAAGTATACTTGCGGACTTTCGTGGATCTATGCCAAACCGCTTCGCAATATCATTGGCTATAGGACCTGCTGTTATGATCGCTACGGTATTGTTGGCTGTACATACATTTACAAGAGAGATGAGTGCGGCAATGGTAAATTCCGCTCCACGCTT
>JAZLKQ010000291.1:0-7756 GCA_045597745.1 Bacteroidaceae bacterium
TTCATACTTATCTCAGACTCTAAGAGGTTGCCATCAAGGTCGTATACTTCAAGACGATAATAATTTGATGTAGTGCCTGATGCATCACGGAAGTTAGTCTTGTTGGTGATAAAATTGCCATTATTCACCTTTATAAGCTGAGACGTCTTTGAAGAGCCTCTCCACAACTTAAACTTAACTTTTGCTTTATCACTCTCACGATAACGCCAGCTGATAAGATTGCCTGAAGATCCAGAGGATGACAGATTGAGCGAAACAAGACCACGTCCAAGTGGCTTAGCAGCAGGCTTTGGCTGACGGTCTGTAACAATGAAGAGCACTTCATAGTTGAACACCTCTTCGCTACCCTTTTTGATCTGAATCTTTGCAACGTGGTCAGAATAACTTACGCTTGAAGTATAACCATCAGCAAGAGTCAGGTCAAATTCTGTTGGGTCTCCATACAACTTCTTTGGATATGTTGCTCTCTCCCCATTCTTAAGGTCCTTGATAGTCGAATACAAGTCAATGGTAGAAGATTCACCGTATGCTTCTTTGCCAGAACATGTCATAGCAGACACAAAATGACTGGCAGAGAATATCTCCTCGTCTACAGCTCCCTCGATAGTCATATTGCGAATGGCAAGAGCTTTACCAGTAAACTGTCCAGCATCATTGTACGAATCAGTACCATTGAAGTTGTACATATAAATGATGACATTAAATGCTCTTCCGTCTACTATATAGTCAGATATGACATATTCATGATGGCTATAACCATTTGGATTGGTTCCTGCCACAACTTTATTACGTAGTGGAGATACTGTCGTAGCAATAGCCTTTTCGGTATATCCTGTAGTCTTGACATATACATCAAAGTTACCGCCATCAGTACCGACCTTACATGCATCAAACGAGATCTTTAGTGGTTTGAACTTATGTCCAGTCTCTGGTTTTACAGCCCATGCCACACAATGATTGGCTGTCTTGACAGTCTTGCGTGTATCTACATAATAAGATGCAAACATCGGAGCACTACCATCAGCACTATTAATTATAGCTACTGAATCAATGTAAGTACCCTGAAGATACGATGGTGTAACGAGTGAAGTGTAAGCATCTTCACCTTCTACTGTCGCAGTCGAAAGTGACGCTAACGATTGCGTGCTCCATGTCACTTTAACTCTTTGTGCTGATGCTGTACAACAACAAGCAAGCAACAAAAGTACAAATAATAAGTTTTTCATTGACAATTAGTTATTAGTTTATATTAATTTTGCTTATTATATACATATTCACTAAAAGAATTATATGCTCAGACTATTTAAGCATCCTTTTGAGAAACCAGCTTTCGCCAATAGGGAGAAACATCTTATGACCTTCTGCATTAAGATGAGCAGTATCGTTACTGCCTTGGAAGTATCTCTTGCGGAAGTCATCGTCTCTAACTGATATTACACATTTTGGCGAATAATTATATAATACAGGCACCTTGTGCTTCTTACATACTTTCTTAATGATACTACATACCTGCGCAAATCCATCACGCCCAACATACCACGGTGTCACCCAACCAATCTTTGCCTTTGGACAACGAGCTCTTATTCTGGTCAACAGCACATCCATGCTATCAGCAAACATCTTAAGCGAGTCAGCGTTGTTCTTGCATTTGTCGGCATCATTATGACCGGCTATAATCAAGACATAGTCAGCATCTGGAGTCATCTCCTTGTAACGGATTAACATAGAAGGACCAAATCCGTCTTTTGTACGATCAAACGCCACACAACTGCCATTACGTCCATGATTGTTGTATGTCATACCATACTTATTAGCTAAGAGACAATGCCATGCCTCCTCTCGTGGACGACGATGGTTAGCAACATAACTGTCGCCAAAGACGCATATTGTCTTACCCTTAAGTACATCAGTTGACTTCGATTGCGCAAATGATGCTGATGATGCAAATATCAACAAGATAAGTGTAATGAGTATTTTATTCATAAGTTTTATTTTCTCTACTATAAAGACTATTAATAGTTATTACATAAACAAAGGCAAACCTTCCAATTCCTTTATGTCCGAAATTATACAAGTAGGTAAAGACTCGTCTATCTCTTCGTTGCCCCACCCTATGCCTTTTATCCATACAGTCTTGCAACCAATAGATGATGCAGGGACAATATCTTTGCTAAACGAATCGCCAATCACCACAACATCCTCTGCGGACAGCCCAAGTGCATCGACTCCCATCTGGAATATCTTTGGGTCTGGTTTGCGAACTCCGACGACTGCAGACTCAATCACTTCGTCAAAGTACTCTAACTCAAAATCCTTTAGTATCGTATGAATGTTACCATAGAAGTTGGATACGAGTACAAGTGGATAACTGTCAGCAAGTCTACGTATCACCTCACGACTGACTTCGAGTATTCGCAACACATAGCTGTAGCAATATAGAGCTATCTTGTCAGAAACAGTCTTTCTCTCTATCTCATCTATGTTCCAATAGCCACTCTCTACGAGATTGCGTGTCTCTATATCTATTTTTATGCGAAGCAAGTCATGGAAGTCATGCTCTGGCTTGATGTATGGATGCTTGGCAAGAGCTCGCTCAGCATATACATAACATTCCCTAAACTGCTCCTTACTTACGGGAACTGATTCGGACTGATAACCCTCCCAAAGTACCTCTGACCAATGCAGACTATTGGTGTCAATAGTACCTCCATAGTCAAATATTATTCCTTTTATCATACTTAAATTATGCATTATGAAGCCAAAAAGGCTCTTTGTAATTAATTATGCATTATTTACAACTGGTCACACATCTTCTTGCAGAAGCTCTCATGAGTATGTCTCATATAGAAGTACAACGCTGTCAATACTGTCAACTCAAAGAGTGGATACAGCCATGGCATGTCTATGAGGCAACTGATGTATAGCGCTATGGCACGAGTATTGAACGTAAGTATATTTGCCCACTTCATGAGAGGAAGGCTATTCTTACGAAATTCATCTCTAAACTCCTGAGGTATGTCATCTCCATATTTTTCCTTAAGCTTGGCAAGAAGTCTCTGAAACTGTGGTGTCTGCGCCTCTTGAGTCTTTGTGTAGTTGACGTATGTTAGCAGAAATGCCTTCCACAGCAAGTTACCCTTCCAAGGAGTATTGTCATATATTTGTTTCTGCTGAAGATAATTGTCAAGTTCACTGCCTTTCTTGCCTTTTACAAAATACATGTGGATATTACGATAATAATCTGACAATCCACATTGCCTACCATGACAACCAATGCCTGCAACAAACTCTAAAGCATAAAACCATAGATGAAAAGTGATAGGTGTGCCGTCCGAATAAGTTATGCCAAGTTCCTGAAGTCCAGGTATAGGGTCATTGAACAGACGAATCATGATACATGTATATATGGAGATAAACCACACATCTCCTGCAGCTCCATCAAGTATACGACCAAGCTGAGTCTTCTTACCAGTCATACGAGCCATCTGCCCATCACAACTGTCATAGAAGTTTGCCCATGCAAGCATCAATACTCCTATTATATTATATATAAGTCCCTCTGTGGTATCAGCATGTGACATAAAGAAGAATCCTGATGCCGCACCGAGCACCATAGATATCACCGTTATTACATTGGGATGAATGTCAAAGTGATTGAACAGCAATGCCCATCTATATCCTATAGGTCGAGTCCACACCTTGTCAAGCCACTCTTCTGTATCGTTTGACTTATATGTAGACTGTATATCGATATTCTCCGCCATAATGTTTTATATATTTCTAATATCTTATCTCTATATCATCATAAAATAATGATGTGCACCATGAAATCTCATCGTATCTCACCCCATAACGACCCTCCGTGCTATCGCAATAGAGGCATTATCTCTACATCGTGAGAAACTTGGCCAATCATTGAAATCTATCATTTGCAATTCTCCTGATGGAGTCACTATACAGTCGCCTCCATAGATCGGCACTCCAAGTATTAGAGATGCCTTGTCAGCAAGCAACTTTAACTTATTTGTATCAAACTGATAGCCATGTTCGATGCCATTGATATGCTCATGTCCAAACTTGCTATGTCCTTTTGATGCATAATCCCAATCAAAGAAGTCTGTGCCTTCAACACCATAAAACTTTATCAAGTCACCCTCAACGTGTCTCTGCACAAGGTATTGCTTAACACCCCTGCTCTTGTAGTTAGACACAATCTCACTCATCTCCTCATAAGTCTTGACGCAAGATGTGTCTTCGGGCACAATAGCGCTTGTATCTCCATTTTTCACCCAACAAGGGAAGAATCCACTAGGTACATCATCTATACTGCAACAGATGCTTTCAGGAGTAGACACGCCACCTTGTTCTAACGCCTTCTGAACATCACATTTACTCACACACGCCTTCACTCCAAGTGGAGAGTTAATGATTTTGTTGCTGTCAGTTATAGGTACAAGCTTATTAAAAGATCTCATGTCACGAATCATCGAAAATACTCTGTCGTACTCGCTTATATCTACCCCGTCTGATGATATTTGATCCTCAGCAATAAGAGTAAGCGTATGCCCCATCTTCACGAGCATATCGGCAACTGACATAAATATTGCCTTGTCGCCAGATACCATATTGGGCGAAAACCTCTCTCCTCTTGAAATGCCGAGTATCTTCATTACTTATAAATCTATATGATTCATTGACAGAAACTCCTCAGCCTTGCGAATATCATCAGCATGGTCTACATCAAGTATCTTGCTAAATCTATATGCCTTGAGACGCAATCCATCAAATACAAGCTGACGCTGAAAGTTGCGCATACGTGACATGCCGCTACTAATACATCTGTCAAGAGTCTCAAACGCTTGGTCATCAAGACAGTATATGCCACCAGATATGTATTTGCATACAGACTTACCACTCATGGCCGCTTCGCTCTCCTCATACTGTGAGATAGAATCATGAAATCCTGTAATATCATCAGTCATATCTGTCGATATGTACAGTGGCTTCTCATCATCTATATAGTCCGTCACTGCCATCATGCCATCACCATCATATTGAGCAAACGAAGTAATATATGTACTGAATTCCTCTTCTCTAAATATCGTATCTACTGTAGTAAGGCAAAACTTACCTTTGCCAATATATGGTCGCAGTTCATAGAAACTGTGCATACTGCTTGGAGTAGTCTTGACAATCAGTTTGATTGGCAAACCTTGAGACTGCAACTCACGTATATGCTGTTGAGTGAGAGTCGTAAGATTGTTGGTGATGATGACTATCTCATCTGCTTCATTATCCATAAAGATACGGATAAGGCGGTCTATCATAGCCTCTCCATTGATCGTAACCAATGGCTTTGGCAACTGTACACCTTCGCCTGCCAGTCGTGAGCCTTCACCTGCGGCTAATATTGCATATTTCATATATTATTATTTGCTTTCCAAATGTTCGTTATCAGGTATTGACTTGTTGCCCACCTTCATCAATAACAGACCTACGGCAGTCCAAAATAACTCTCTAACTCTGCATATTATAGACACAGACATACTCACTTGTCCAGTCATGCCAAGCTGTACAGTAGACAAAGCAAAACCACCCTCTCGACCACCAAGCTGAAGTGGAAGGAAGAAGAGAAGGTTAGCAAAAAGCGATGTAAACGCAAGTATAAGCAATGCCTTAATGAAGGTCATGAAGCTTCCTTCTCCCGGGCAAAAGAGTATCAACATGAAATATATCTCGAACGACTGCAGTATACGACCTATATACTCAAGAAAGAAAGACGCATAGAATGATCGTTTGTTTTGACCCTGAAGGGCTGCAATCTGACTATCAATATTGTGCAAGTCTTCTGCATGAGTCTCTGCAAACTTCTTTCCCCATCTCTTCAATCCAGATATCTTACTTACAAAGTTCACAAGATTGACCACCATGCCGCTCTTGTATCCTTTTGTAAACAAGTATATGCCTGCACCGCTGAACAATGCTACAAGTCCCATCACTATGCCCATATAGACATCTATAGGCCACATAAAGGCAATATACAGTACGACTGATGTCATCCAGTACCAGAAGTGAGAGAATATGTGCATCATAGCAAAAAGTAGTACAGACGATGAAGCACGCTGTACGCCAATATATGGCTTAAGCTCCATGATCTTGTAAGGTTCGCCTCCCATAAGCCCGGCAGGAGTAGCATAGTTGAGTGCAAATCCTGTAATGGTAATCTTGAAAAGCTTCCAGTATGATATTGGACAATCTCCACTACCCTTGATTATGATGCGCCAGCTCCATGCATTCATCATATACAGGAAAAACCACATGCCAATGATAGGTATGAGGTAATATCCTGCATCCTTAATACGTTGCCATAGTTCTGCAAAACTCACCTCAAAGGTAAATAGCATGATGACTATCGCTATGATGCCAAATGCAAAAAATATGTTTCGAGACTTATTCTTCACCTTATATATTATATATAGGAGTAAAAAATCGTAATGATGAGTAATGATGACCTCATGTATAGTCAACAACTACTATATACAACTAACAACTAAATTTCGTCTTCTGTCACTTGGTCAAGTTTGAGTTTGTCGCTATCATCACGCTTCTCATAATACTGACGTCTCAAAGGATGAGCATACGCATCATCGTATCTGTTGCGGTTGCGATATATATCAATCGCCATATATACAGCATTTCTAAATGCAGATTCATCCTTCTCGCCCTTGCCTGCCTTGTCATATTCCACACCATGAGCAGGTGCAGTATGTACTATATCGAGTCCAGCCGTAAAGCAAACACCTTCTTCACCAGCTATTGCCTTGAATGGTGCAACTCCCTGGTCATGATACATGGCAAGTATCGCATCAAAGTGAGAATATGATCCAGAAGCGAAAAGTTCGTCTGCGGCAAATGGTCCAAAGCATCTTACGCCATTGTCCATAAGTTCTTTTATGGCTGGAGATATGATGTCTTTCTCCTCCTTGCCAAATTCCTCCCCATCTGTGCTACGAGGGTTGAAAGACAATATAGCTATGCGTGGGTTGTCTATGTAGAAGTCACGGTTGAGCGTATGCTTCAAACTCTTTACCTTGTCAACGAGCGACTCCTTTGTTATCTGCTGAGCAACTTGTGATACAGGCATATTGCTTGTAAGCAATGCGATACGTAGAGTGCCATATACAAGCATATTAAGCGGTGTCTCACCCTCGCCACACTTAGATGCTATATAATCAGACTGCCCGGTAAAGTTGACTCCCTGCTGATGTATCATGCTCTTGTTGAGCGGTGCAGTCACAAGTACGTCAAATCCATTTTTGGAGTAGTCGTCAAGTGCTCTGTCAAGAGAGACAAACGCCGCATTGCCTGACTCTTCTGACGAACGAGTCAAGTCTACCTTGAGCTCTGCCTCCCCAAAGCAGTTGATCATGTTGACAGCATTGTAATCAAGATGAGCTGCAGAATCCTTTACTACAAAATTTGTCTGATTGTCGATTGCCTTACGATGGTAAGTAGCCACCTTAGGCGAACCATATACAACGGGCGTACAGAGAGAGAGCATCTCTTCTGTCTGGAATGTCTTGAGTATCACCTCATAGCCCACTCCATTGATGTCCCCGTGAGTTATACCAATAATAGTTTTTGCCATTTTGATTTATATATATAATATATGTATCTATTTCTTTCAGATAATGTACCTCTTAATATATCCTGTAATCATGCAGTGTGTCGCACCACTACTCCTTTGCAGGAAGAG
>JAZLKQ010000292.1:0-3585 GCA_045597745.1 Bacteroidaceae bacterium
ATTTGCTCGCTGAGAAGTCCGGCATGTATGAGAAACTGACCGATGGTGTGAAGACGTGGCGTATGCGGTCTATCTTGTCGCCAAATATCTTGCGGCTTGGGACATAGAATCCGTACACCTTGGTATTGAGCGAGACGGACATGTTGTAGTCATAGACACGGTTGAATCCATATATCGTGTCACGCACCACCTTCTGGGACTTGTCGTCCCAGTCCTGCATCACCTTGTTGGTATACCATCGCTCGTTGTACGAGAGCTGTGGAGTCACGTTGATATACTTGAAGAGGCTGAATGACGCTGAGATAGGTATGGAGTGCTTCATACCGTTGCGCCAGTCCTTGATGAGGCTGGAGTTGAGGAGCTTATCCTCCTTGGTCGTGATGCTGTTGGAGAGGTTGCCCGTATATCCCATGGCAATCTTCTCGTACCATCGCTCCTTGCCCGCCGCATGTTTGCGCTTGAGCGGATAGAATCGGCTCATGCTGAGGCTGAGGCTCGGCATGGTTAGCGATATGGTGGAGTCACGCATGTTCTGCGCCACGTTGAAACTGGATGATAGCGACAGTCCTATCTTAGGGAATGTACGCGAATAGCTCACACTCGACGTACGTGTGGTCTGCGAGTATGAGGTAGGATTGTAGAGGCTGGAGAGATTGTTGCGCTCATAGCTCTGTGTGGCGAAGTTGACGCTGGCAGAGAAGTTGCTGTTAGGGCTTGCCTTAGCGTCCTGACGATGAGACCACTGGAGCTTGAAGTTCTTGACCTTGCTGTAGTCAGGCATATTCTTCTCGCCCTCTACTGTCACCTGATAGTTGAAGTAGAAATTCCCCGAGTACTTATACCTCTTTCTGTAAGTCGTCTGTGCACCGAGACCCCACGAGCCCTTGGTAAAGATTTCGCCCGTGAGCTTCAGGTCCCACTTGTCGCTGGCGGCAAAGTAGTATCCTCCGTCTCGCAGATAAAATCCTCTCGTCGACTCGTCGCCGTATGATGGCATGATGAGTCCAGAACTGTATTTGCTCGTAAACGGGAAATATGCGAATGGCAATGCTATCGGGATAGGAACGTCCTCAAATACGAGCCAGAACGGTCCGGTGAAGATATTTTTGCCAGGGCGCACCTTGGCACGGCTCATGGCTATGTAGAAGTGTGGGTGTTCCTCATCGCAAGTCGTATAGGTACCATGACGCAGATATATCTCGCCCTCGCCGCCACGCTTCGCTTCCTTACTTGTGAGAAATCCGTCCTGCTGAGCCGTATAGATATTGTAAATAAATGCCTTCTTGGTATCAAAATTGTACGACATGGACTCGAGGTCGTACTGGTCGTCACCGTCCTTGAATATCGGTTTGCCCTGCAACTTGCCGAGCGAGTCCAGCACACCACAGGCATGTACCATCGTACTGTCCATAGCCATCGTGATGCGGTCGGCGGTCAACTCTATCTTCTCATAGTCCACCTTGCCGTTGCCATAGAGATAGGCGTGCTTCGTGTCCATAAAGAAGACGATGGAGTCTTTGGCAGAATAATCCACCTGTGCGTCCAGCGCGCTCTTCTTCTTGTTCTTCTGGATCGAATCCTCCACGGCGGCGATAGAGTCATTCCACTGTATGGCACGAGGTTTGTCGTCAGGCTTAATGCCGTGATCACTGTCAAACTTGGCCTTGATGGAGTCAAATCCCTCGAGCAGCATAGAGTCGCTATTGGCCACGATAGCGGAGTCAGCCTTGAGCATAGCCTTAACGTCCTTGTCATCGCTGACCTTGAGTGTGCCGCTGCCCTCAGGCAATACCCCGCTCAGGTCTATAATGGTATCGTTGACCGAAACGGCATGTCGGGACGAATATCTGGACGACTGCCCCCCATGATGCCTGTGTACAGAAGACCTCGAAGCGCTCCCGTGTCCCCTGCCGTGACCACCCCTTGGATTACGACCGCCTACGACAAGCACATTACCGCTCTGAGCCATTGTCAGGGCGGCAACAAATACCATGATAAATATATATATGCGGCGCTTCAAAATCTCTTATACTTTGTATATTATGACCAGATGGTCATGCTCATGATTGCTTACAGCTTGCAAAATTACACAAAATCGGGCAAACATTAGTTAGTTCACCCGATTTTTTAACCGAAATTATAATTAAATACAACTTTTGCAAGTTCGCAAACCAATTGAATAGCATTTGTTTTCTTTTGTCATCAGTGTTTTCTTTTGTTTTCTCAATGAGTCTACGGCAAGTATACAATTGTTTTTGCCAGCGCAAAGCGTCCTTTAAGAAAACAAAAGAAAACTATTAAAACAAAAGAAAACCTTGATTATTAACTATTTGCTACATGCGAAAGTTGAATTCATTAACATAAAATGTCCTTGATGGACTAAGACAGAGGTTGAAAGTCAATTTCTGACGAATGCCCCCTTTGGAGGTTAGGGGGCTATCTTTCATCCAAACTTCCTACACCACTCCCTGAATCTCTCTACACCATCTTCCCCGAATTTTGCAAGACTACGCTCTGCCCCCTCGATGGTCTTCTCCTCATCGAGCCGTGTCTTGGAGAAGAACTTGTCAGCAAAGCACACAATCTGCTCCTCGGTGCTGACGGGCAACATGTCACGATGCGGTATGGGCAGTCCGCGTTCCTCTATCTGTCGGAGAGAGATGCCTGCTCCAGTATGGCGTTCGCACACGAGTGCATGACGTGGATAACCCTCCGCACGGAGCATCGCCGCCCCGATGGTGCCATGGCATATATATGGTCTGTCGCCATGACAATGGATGCCTGGCGCATCACAGCCACAGATACCTATGTCGTGGAGCATCGCAGCCTCCTCGACAAACTGGCAGTCGGCACAAAGTTCGGGATGGGCATCACATATCTGCAATGCCTTGTCTGCTACTCTACGGCTGTGCACCATGAGGATATGGCGCAACTCGTCGTCGGCAGGATAGTATTTGTTGATGATTGATTGGTAGTCCATCTTCTATAATGCATAATTCATAATAAAACAGAACACGAATTACTCGAATCTCACGAATGCAAAAGATTGCCTTAGCCAATACATCCACATTGGCTTCGCCGAGTTAAAGATTCGTAAAATTCGTCATATTCGTGGTCTTATTTCTTCCGGTCAAACAAGCAAGTTCCTCTTGGAGTCCCTCGCCTTTTTAGGAGTTAGGGGAGCTTCCATCCTCTCACCACACTTCCCTTCTTAAAGTCTGACCCGAAGTAGAAGCCAGGCTCTGGTGGCTGGTTGTAGCTGACATTCTGAGTTGCAACGCTTATGCGGTATGGTACGTCGTGCATGAATGTATGAAAGCTGTATGGCGTAGGGATATCTGTGGTGTATATGCGGAGCTCGTCATTGGCACGGGTTCGGACGATGACTTCCTCACGCCAGTCGCCTATGATATCGGCAGAGAGGCACGGGTTGCTCTTGCTTCCATTGTTGAATGAGCAGTCGGAGCCAAAGTCCTTGATTACATTGCACTTAGACTGTTTGTGGTCAAACTTGCTGATTGCGTTGTGGTCGAGCATCTCACGCAAGAGGTCGCCATCCCACCATACGGCAGAATTGATTGGTAT
>JAZLKQ010000293.1:0-9843 GCA_045597745.1 Bacteroidaceae bacterium
TCTATATGGTCACTTATCTGATAGTTGCCATAGTAGGTGCCATTGATATTGAGGTCACCGAACTTACATGCAGGATTAAACTTTAGCCCAAGCCACTTGCCCATAGCTCTCGTCACGGCATTGCGCATCAGGGTCTTGTCACCACAGTTAGCAAGCAGAGTCCACTTCTTCGCATTTGCATAACCCTTGCCCAGGAGCTTCTCCTTCGCCAAGAACTTGATACGATATGGCTTCTTAGCCATGTTCCACGTAGAGTTGCCACGACCACGTATAGACACAGAGTCATACACAGTCACCACATCATCCTCATCCACATAGTAGAGCGTAGCCAGCTTGTACACAGTCTTGCTCGTGATGCCATACCCGTCAAACGTCTTGACGTATACAGCGGGCAAATCCGTATATCGCTTATATTGCTGTGCATAGCTCGCAAACGACGCCGCCATCAGCAACAGCATGAGCGCCATGCGTCCAAGTGCTTTGAGATTCATAAGTAGGGAAAACGTTAGTTAATATTATGTTATAGTTCGCACATAGCGTATAAGTAGTTCGGCGACAAAGGTAATAATAAAAAACGAAAACGAGAGGAAGAAACAAAACATTTACCAAAATATTAAGCAAAACACATAACACATTTATACCCTACGTTGGTATCATGTATTACCCTCGAAGTCAATGAGGCTTCTGTCGATGGAGATTCTCTTTGCCTCTCCACGAGGGCCAGAGAGGCTCGAACGAGCGCCAGTCCATTCTGGCAAGTCGATGTGCCAGACACCACCATCTTCCTCAACAAACGCCAGCTGATAGATATTTCTTGTACGAATATGCATCATGAACATCTAACCAAAGCATGTTCAGTATTTCTGCAACACATACTTCAGTACAAAGACAAGTGCTAAAAGATACGATGAAACCGCCACTTTTTTATAATTCCCCGTAAGCGCCTCAATTAGCACGTATGATATTACACCAAGCAATATGCCGTCAGAGATACTTGAGCAGAATGGCATCATGATGATGCACACAAAGGCAGGAAAGCATTGGCGGAAGTCACGGAAATCCAGTTTTGTAATATCTGCCATCATGCTTGCACCCACCATTATTAGGGCTGGTGCCGTAGCAACTGCTGGAATGGCGAGAAATAGCGGAGCGAACAGTAGTGAAAGGGCAAAGCATACAGAAACGACGAAGGCTGTCATGCCACTTCGTCCACCGGCATTGACTCCTGCAGCACTCTCTATAAATGTGCTCACGGTAGAAGTCCCGAGCGTTGCACCTACTGCAGTACCAAGAGCATCGGCCATAAAGGCATGAGTAAGCCGAGGCATATTCCCCTTTTCATCCATAAATCCTGAGCGCTTGCCCATTGCAACAAACGTGCCTGTAGTGTCAAAAAGGTCGATAAACAAGAGTGTCATCACGCATGTAAGCATATCTCCCGTCAGCACCTGACTAAAGTCAAACTGGCAAAATATGGGGGATATGCTTGGAGGCAGAGACATTACAGCATCCACCTTCGTTATACCAAACGGTATGCCAAGCAATGTCGTGGCCACAATACCTATGAGCAACGCCCCCATGACCTTCTTTGCCATAAGCACAGCACACAATATCACTCCTATCAATGCAACAACAACTCCTGGCGAATGCAAATCGCCCAATGCCACCATAGTGTCAGGATTAGACACCACTATGCCGGCATTGCCAAGTCCTATCAATGTGATAAACAACCCTATGCCTGGCGACATGGCACTGCGTATCACCTCTGGCATAGCATCTACTATACGGCGTCGAAGTCCAGTCAATGTCAGTATGATGAATATTATGCCTTCCAAGAGCACTGCCGTAAGGGCAAATTGCCAACTATACCCCATGACTGACACCACCGTGAATGCAAAGAATGCGTTCAATCCCATTGCCGGGGCGAGAGCAAACGGCATACGCGCCAGAAATGCCATCATAAGTGTGGCAAATATAGAAGCAAGAGCAGTCGTGGTGAAGAGCGCTCCCTGGTCCATACCTGTAGATGTAAGTACCGACGGATTGACAGCAAGTATATATGCCATCGTCAAAAATGTAGTCACACCCGCTACAATCTCCCTGCGTATGCTCATTGTCGCAGGATCAAAGCCCAGCAATCTATAAAATGTATTCATACTGCAAATATATACATTCCTTGTAAAAAGGGCAAAAAGTCAAAGTAATAATTAATGTACTTCATACACAAAAGAAAAAAAGGACTCACGATGTCTCGTAAGTCCTTTGGATTGTAGCGGGGGAGGGGCTCGAACCCTCGACCTCCGGATTATGAATCCGACGCTCTAACCAGCTGAGCTACCCCGCCATCACAACCGTTTTGTTGCGTTTGCGGGTGCAAAGGTAGTGCTTTTTGCGCAAACGACAAACTTTTCTGAACCTTTTTTTGCATTTAAGCACTAACTTTCCTTGTTTACTCCCCTCAATTATACCGCATATTGACTACTGTCTACCTATGCTGATACACTCTCACGTAGTCTATCTCGTATCGCATTGGGAAGGCGTCGGGTACTGGTTCACCTCCATTTGCTCCTCCGATAGCAAGGTCGAGCAATATGTATTGCGGCTGGTGGAAAGGATTGGTATGATTGCCGATGCTGCCGTTGATGGTCTTTGACAGGTCTATATCGTTGAGGAGTTCGCCATCGAGATATAGACGGATATATTGTGGCGTCCAGTCCATCACCCATACATGGAATCGCTCTCCCCAATACGGATCGAGCGAGATGAAATGATCGTATGGGGTACGGGTGGAGTTCCATACGGCACTGAATCGCCTGTCATTGCCCCACGCGGCATTGGCGAGTATGCACGGCTTGCCGTCCACATGATAGTACTCCATGATGTCTATCTCTCCGTTAGATGGCCATTCGCCCTTTGTACCGAGCGTCCATATCGCTGGCCACGAACCTATGACTGCCGGTATACGAGCACGCACCTCCATCCTGCCATAGAGGAAGTCATACGTGCCTCTGGTATTGACACTTGCGGACGTATACTTGGCGTATGGGCGATTGCGTTTCCAGTCACGGCTGTTGGCTTCGTAACGTGGATTGGGCACGCTGTCGAGCCTGCCCTCGAGTACGAGCAAGCCGTCCTGGCGGTAGGCATTCTGCGACTGGTACCATTGATACTCTTCGTTACGTACAAACCCTTGTTCTGCCTTCCATACAGACTGGTCAAGTGCTCCCGAGCCATCAAATTCGTCATGCCATACGAGTGTCCACGACTGGTCCATTGGCTGGAGCGAAGGTTTGAATTGCTGAGCGTATAGTGACATCGCCATCATCAGTGCGGCTATCAGTGTGTTGTATTTCATACGATTTCTAAATCTCTATATTAGTCCATCAAGGACATTTTAATTTTAAATGAGTTTAAAATGGACTCAAACGGATGCTTTAACATCCATCTTAGTCCATTAAGGACATTTTAATAATTAATAATGTATATAACAATGGCGTCGCTCCTTGTAATATATAAATAGGTGCAACGCCATTGTGTAGGTAATCTCCCTCCCCTTTGGGGCTGGGGGCTTTATTTAGCATCCATGTAACGGTTGCCAAGCTTAACAGGAGTCTTGCTCTCTGATGTTCTCTGGCCACCTGCAGACTCTGAGCGACTCTTTGAGTAATAGTAGTATGTGTTCCAGTCATAATAGCATGAGTGCCAGATATAGTCTCCATAATATGCACCCCAGTCGTAATAGCTTGTCATCTTGTTCATGCTAAATGGATAACGCTTTGGACCAATCTTGCCTGTGAAATGATGGCGACTCAGATGGTATTCGTATATGTTGACATTGAGTTCTGGAACTCCTGAATAGCGGAGATATATGACTCCGTGCTCAATGCTCCATGTGAAGTAGTAGTAACGGTAGTCGTATGGACCGAAGTCGTAGTAATCGACTTGCTTTCCTGTACCGTATGTGGCATACTGGTGATGTGGAACGAACTGCATGTCTGTAAACGCCGCATCAAACTCTACAATATCGTGAGTCAATGGATTTTCGATGCTGTAGTACATGCCCATGTCGCCTGTCCATTCGCCTGCCATGTCGATTGCGTCCTCTACATCTTTGTCGCAAGAGGAGAAGAACGAAGCTGCCATCACACAGACGATGGCGGCAATCGTCAACTTGAGTGTCTTCATAAATTTTCGTTTTGTTTAGTTAATATATTGATTGATAAATAAGTGTCACAAGCATTAAGCCATACCTTATTCGAAGTAGTACAAGAATGTGGCTACACCTTCGAGAGCTGGCTTCTTGGCATCCTGTATCTCAATCTTAAACTTGATCTCAGCCTTACATGTACCACGAAGATTGGCTATAGACTGAAGGGTTGTTACGAGACGAACGCTGCTTCCTGTCACCACGGCCTGTCCAAACTTCATCTTGTCCATGCCATAGTTGACCATCATCTTGAGATTGTTGACCTCGATGATCTGGTCCCAGAGATAAGGAAGAAGTGAGAGTGTAAGGTAGCCATGGGCGATGGTAGACTTGTATGGGCTCTCAACTTTTGCCTTTTCTACGTCCACGTGTATCCACTGGTGGTCGAGTGTTGCGTCTGCAAAGAGATTGATACGATCCTGGTCGACCTTGAGCCATTCAGAAGTGCCAAGTACCTGACCGAGGTGTGATGCGAACTCGTCGTAAGAGTTTACTATAAGCTTTTCCATTGTATTGCGATTGTTCGTTTATAATTGTTTGACGTGCAAAGGTATGCAAAAACATGTATATATCCTATTATTATAGTGACAAAAAAGCATTTTATCTTTTTATCTGGTGCAATTCGATGTTATATACAACCAAAAAGGGACGTGGACCATACCCTAAAGTATGAGACCATGTCCCTTGTCTTGCGCTAAGGTCAACTAAGTGATTAAGCTTCCTTGCGAACGAGCTTTTCCTTGATACGTGCCTTCTTACCTGTGAGGGCGCGGAGGTAGTAAAGCTTAGAACGGCGAACCTTACCGATCTTGTTGACTGTGATGCTATCGATGTTTGGAGACTCGATTGGGAAGATACGCTCTACACCAACGGTACCAGACATCTTGCGTACTGTGAAACGCTTCTTCTGGCCTTCACCTGAAATCTTGATAACAACACCACGATACATCTGAATACGCTCCTTTGAGCCTTCGATGATCTTGTAGGCTACTGTGATTGTATCACCTGCCTTGAACTTTGGAAACTCCTTGCCTGTAGCAAATGCTTCCTCAGCAACTTTAATTAAATCAACTGCCATGATTGATTAAAATTTATTATAATTAAAGAATATACGGCGAAGCATTCTATAGTTACTCTTCCTACACAGCGGCTTCGCTAAAAGCGGGTGCAAAGATACTGCTTTTTGTCGTTTCTACAAAGAAATGGCATGAAAAAGTGTATCGTTCAACCTTTTACGCCCCTATATCAGCATTATTTATTGACTACAAGGCAAGAATCTCGATATTTAATTGTACCTTTGCACGTAATGTACGTGGACAATGTCCACATTGCAAGAATGCAGCATTCTTCACACTACAACATCATGACAATATCAGAGACAATTAAAAATACAGAAAAGACAGCATTCTCTTTCGAGGTACTTCCACCGCTCAAGGGCAATGGGACAACAAGCCTATTTCGCACCATCGAGACATTGAAGGAGTTTGACCCTCAATACATCAACATCACGACTCACCGTAGTGAGTTTGTATATATTGAGCAGGAAGACAACACTTACCTAAGACGTAGTCTACGCCGTCGTCCCGGTACCATAGCCGTGGCAAGCGCCATCATGCAAAAGTACGACATCAAGGTCGTGCCTCATGTGCTGTGCTCGGGTTTCTCCAGCGAAGACATCGAATACATGCTGCTCGACTTACAGTTTCTCGGCATAAGAGATATACTCGTACTTAGAGGTGATAAGGCAAAAGACGATGCCCGATTTGTCCCTACCAAGGGAGGTCACAGTCATGCCACCGAACTCATAGGGCAGATCAACAGATTCAACAATGGATTCTTCAACGATGGTACAGCCATCAAGAACCCAGGTGAGAAATTCTCGTTTGGTGTAGCATGTTACCCCGAGAAGCATGAAGAAGCACCCAATCTGGACTTCGACATACAGGTACTCAAACAGAAGCAAGACATGGGAGCGGACTACGCCGTCACACAACTCTTCTACGACAACAAGAAGTTCTTTGATTTCGTAGACAAGGCTCGTGCCGCAGGCATTACCATACCTATCATACCAGGCATCAAACCATTGGCAAAGCTTAGTCAGCTCACCGTAGTACCTAAGACATTTCACCTCGACATACCTGCACCACTCGCCAACGAAGCGGCGAAATGCAAGTCTGACGAAGACATCAAGCAGCTGGGTATCGAATGGTGCGTTGAGCAGTGCAAGGAGTTGATCAGTCACAAGACTCCATCCATTCACTTCTATACTGTATCTGCAGTCGACAGCATCAGACAGATTGCAGCAAAGATTTACTGATATTAATGCATAATTAATAAAACAATTAACAAACAACCCAGGCTCTATCCGAACCGTCCCCTTTGTGGGGCGGGGGGCTTTTTCTCCATCATGCAGTTCAAAGACGTAATCGGACAAGAAGACATCAAGCAACGCCTCATCAGTGAAGCTGACTCAGGCAAGGTGCCTCACGCCCTTATGTTATGCGGGCAGGAAGGATGTGGGGCATTGCCACTGGCTGTGGCTTTTGCCCAGTATCTGCTATGCAAAAACCATGACGGAGCAAGCGAGCATAACGAATGTTG
The DNA here is from genome assembly GCA_045597745.1 of Bacteroidaceae bacterium. Lineage (GTDB taxonomy): Bacteria > Bacteroidota > Bacteroidia > Bacteroidales > Bacteroidaceae > Minthosoma. Next base: position 6,809 of record JAZLKQ010000293.1, read on the forward strand.
CGGTATGTGCCGTGATTGTCTCATGGCTAACAAACTGCAACATCCCGACCTGCACTTTATCTTCCCTGTATTCAAGAAGAAAGCAGGCAAAGCCAACACAAGCGATGAGTTTCTTAAGGAGTGGAGAAACATCGTGTTGAAGAATCCTTACTTTGGATATGCAGAATGGCTCGATGCCATTGGTGCAGACAATCACCAGCTGCAAATCTATGTCGAGGAGAGCGACAACATAGCACACAAGCTCAGCCTCAAGTCAAGTCAAGGAGGATATAAGGTCGCCATCATCTGGCTGCCAGAGAAGTTCAACGAGGAATGTGCCAACAAGTTGTTGAAACTACTCGAAGAACCACCTACACAGACCGTCTTCATTCTGGTGAGCGAACGACCAGACCTCGTCCTTCAGACGATACGAAGCCGTACACAAATGATTGACGTTCCACCTCTGCCATCAACGACTTTGGAGAGTGCGCTGACTGAGCGATTCTCAATCCTTCCAGAAGAAGCAAGGCGCATATCTCGCTCATCGGGCGGCAGTCTGACAGCGGCACTCCGAAGCATCACCGACGACTCGGAACAGGAACTTTACTTCGACCTCTTCGTCAGCCTCATGAGACATGCATACGCACGCAAGGTCAAGGAGATGAAGTTCTGGAGCGAGAAGGTCGCGGCTATGGGGCGAGAACGACAGAAGAACTTCCTCCAGTACTGCCAGCACATGGTAAGGGAGAACTTCATATACAACTTCCATAGACCTGACTTCAACTACATGAGTCAAAGAGAAGAAGGATTTGCAGTCAAGTTTGCACCATTCATCAACGAAAAGAACGTTATCGGGATCATGGAAGAACTGACACTTGCCCAGCGAGACATCGTGCAGAATGCCAACGCCAAGATAGTATTCTTCGACTTTGCACTCAAGATGATTGTGCTGATAATAAAGAAATAAATAATCAATGCTTAATGCATAATTAACAATTAACAAACAGTAATTAACAAACAGCCCAGGCTCAATCCGAACCGCCCCTTTGTGGGGCGGGGGCTCTATCTTTAACAACCAATGTGCGAATATAAATGCGGTAACTGCAACAACGGCATCTGTGCCAAAGGATGCAGTCGCCATACAGACAAACTCAATACATACGACTGGATGGCCGACATCCCAGGCAACGCCCAGTCATGCGACATCGTGGAAATCATGTTCAAGCCTCCACGCAAGGGCTATTTCCTCAACACCAACAACCTCGAACTGCAGAAGGGAGACATCGTTGCTGTAGAGGCAAGCCCTGGACACGACATCGGTACAGTAACAATGACTGGACAGCTCGTGCCACTGCAGATCAAGAAGGCAAACCTCAAGCCCAACACAGAGCTTAAGCGTATATATCGCAAGGCTCGTCAGGTAGACATGGACAAGTACGCAGAGGCCAAGGCAAGAGAGCACGAGACCATGATCGAGTCACGTCAGATAGCCAAGGACCTCGGACTCAAGATGAAGATTGGTGACGTCGAATATCAGGGAGACGGCAACAAGGCCATCTTCTATTATATAGCGGACGACCGAGTAGACTTCCGCCAGCTCATCAAGGTACTGGCAGAGAGATTTCGAGTACGTATCGAGATGAAGCAGATAGGCGCTCGTCAGGAGGCAGGACGTATTGGCGGCATAGGGCCATGCGGACGCGAACTGTGCTGTGCCACATGGATGACCAAGTTTATCAGCGTGTCTACAAGCGCTGCAAGATTTCAGGACATATCACTCAACCCACAGAAGCTTGCAGGGCAATGCGCCAAGCTCAAGTGCTGCATGAACTACGAGGTAGACCAGTATGTAGAGTCACTCAAGACATTGCCGTCAAGAGAGATCACTCTTCACACCATGGACAACGAGTACTACTTCTTCAAGGCTGACATTCTCGCACACACCATCACGTACTCCACAGACAAGCACCTGCTCGTCAACGAATCTACCATCAGCGCACGCCGTGCTTTCGAGATCATCAACATGAACCGCGAGGGACTGAAGCCTAAAGCACTGACAGAAGACGGCAACCCTATCGAGCAGAAGTCTATGGACCTCCTTGACCAGGAGAACATCAACCGTTTTGATAAGTCAAAGAAAAAGAAGAGACGCAACAATACCAACAATCACAACGGCGCAGGCAACGACAAGGGCGGCAACCGTAAGGATCGTAGAAGCGAAGGACATACCAACGAGGGCGATGCTCCACAGAGACAGAACAGCCAGGGCAGAGGTGGTGAACGCAACAACCGTGGACACAACCGCAACAACCGTGACCGCAAGCGCAACCAGGACAACGCCCCACAGGCCAATAACGCTCCTACACAGCAATGAGACCGGGTACAAGGCACATAACATTGTGCATTATGCATTGTGCATTATGCATTATCCTAACCGCCTGTCAGCAGATTGCCACCCCTCCGGCCATCTTCCACCAGTATCAGAGCGTCAGCATCGACGGGTGGAAGATAGCCGACTCAGCACGGTTTGACATCAGCGAGATAGACCACGACACTACGGCAAAAGTAGTCGTCGGCATCAGAACAACCAACGAATACCGATACAAGGACTTGAAGCTCGCTGTCGAAGTACTGGAAGTAGATTCGGGCTTGGAGCGAACAGTATGGTCACACCGTCTCACCGCCAACCTGTATACAGACGGAGACAGAGCCACTGGCAGAGGATTTCCCTTCAACGACAACGAACTACAATTCCCTACCCCGCTAACCATCAAGGCACACAGGCAATATATCATAAGAGTCACACACAACATGGGAGCTCAACCTCTCGAAGGCGTGACAGATATAGGGATAAAACTCATAAAGTGATATCTGGCCACACATACAGCAACAACAAATAGACAATAAATGCATCAGCTAGTTCCCGTTGGCTAATGGAACCCGGCTGGTGCATTTATCATAACCTTTATCAAGAAGTTTCCTTTATGCCACTACACAATAACTTCTTGTCAAAGGCGAATCGTATGTCAGATATTTAGACACGAGCAATTCCTCCA
>JAZLKQ010000294.1:0-12149 GCA_045597745.1 Bacteroidaceae bacterium
GCCTCAATGGATCCCTGGTAAGCAACATGGCGAACCTGTACGAGTAAAATACATGTTACCAGTCACATTCAGGTTAAATTAGTAAATTTCCCCTATTGAAAAACCAGGATGTACTCGGTCGTATGCCGCTCGATTGGCAAAAGACGATTGGTAAAAGTTGCGTGTTTGCTCTAAAACCAATATCTTTGCATAAAAAATAAGACTATCAGCATAATACAAGATGAATAGGCAGGAGCAAAAGGAAGCTAAGGACGCCAAGTCGGCATACAACCATGTGCTTAAGTTTACAGGGCTGTTTGGTGGCGTGCAGGTACTTACGATGCTCATGTCGCTGATACGCAACAAGGTAGCTTCTGAACAGCTCGGCCCATCGGGACTGGCTCTTGTCAGCCTATTCAACAACATCATCAGACTGTCGTATCAGACTACCAACCTCGGCATATCGTTTAGTGCAGTCAAGAGTATCGCCGAGCTGTCGGAAGAGACAGATACTGCCAAGCAGGCAGAAGCTGTCGCTACGGTGAGAGTATGGAGTGTATTGACAGGACTCGTGGGTATGCTGATATTACTTATGTTAAGCAACGTAGTGAGTCGACTGACATTTGACTCTGCCGAATACAGTTGGGCGGTCGCCGCACTTAGTCCTATAGTGCTGATGCTGGCGCTGCAGACGGGCGAGATAGCCATAATGAAGGGTCTGAAGATACTGAAGAGCGTGGCTCTTGTGTCTGCCATAGGCTCTATATTTGTGCTTGCCATCTGCATACCGATGTATTGCATCTGGGGTGTAAATGGTATCATCCCAGCATTGATAGGAAGCAATCTGGCATACATGTCATTTACGTTGTACATGGGCAATCGTGCCATGCCATGGAAGGTCAGTTTCTTTAGCAAGGATTTGTACGTCAAGGGATTGCCAATCATAAAGCTCGGTGTAGGGTATATCATTGCAGGAATATTCTGCGAGGGAGCGGAGTACATTATCCGCAACTCTATCGTACACTATGGTGACTATGCCGATATGGGACTGTACAATAGCGGGTACACATTGGCTGTGACGTATGCAAGCATGATATTTGTGGCGGTAGAGGCAGATTTCTTTCCTCGTCTGTCGTCTGCCAATAGCAATATCGCCAAGTCCAACACCATCATCAATCAGCAGATAGAGGTATGCCTGTTGCTTGTGGCCCCTACGCTTATCACATTTGTGATAGCAATGCCATACTTGCTCCCATTGCTGTTTGCTTCTAAGTTTACCAATGCAGTACCAATGGCAATATGCGCCATGGGATTCACGTTCTTCAAGGCTCTCACTCTGCCTATTGCATACCTGCCATTGGCTAAGGGCGACTCCAAGACATTTATGATAGCGGAACTGATATACGACGCGTTTGTAGCCATTGCCGTACCTCAGGCTTACAAGCTATGGGGACTTGAAGGTACAGGATGGGCGCTTACAGCTGCAGGAGTATTTGACTTCATCATCATTCTGGTAGGCTACAGTATGCTATACGGCTTTAGATTTGACTGTTCCAAGATTAAGATATATGCTACACAGGGAGTACTGCTTGCTGTAGCAATAGCACTGTCTTTTTTAGACAACCTCTACGTGAAGTGGGGAGCAGGCATGGCTGTTCTCGCCATATCGGCATATATCACGTGGCGCATCCTCAGACAGAAGACTGATGTGATAGAGAGGATCAAGCAGAAGTTTATGAAGAAAAAAAACTCTACCACTCCTTCGCAAGAAGGTGAGAATGGATAGTGACAGGAGTTTACATTAGCGTAAAACAATTATCTTTGTACCAGTAATAAAGCAATTATCACTATATGGCAACCAATGACAATAGCGGTGCTACACCTATTAGCACACTCGGCGAATTTGGGCTTATCAAGCATCTTACAGAGAAGATTCAACTCAAGAACAACTCTTCACTATACGGCGTAGGCGATGACTGTGCCGTACTCTCCTACCCTACCGGTAAGGATATGCTTGTCACTACTGACATGCTGATGGAAGGCGTACACTTTGACCTCACTTACATGCCTCTGAGACATCTGGGGTATAAGGCTGCGATGGTCAACTTTAGCGACATATACGCTATGGGGGGTGCTCCTCGTCAGATCACTGTCAGCATTGCGCTGAGTCAGAGATTTGCTATCGAAGACATGGAGGCGCTGTACGAGGGGCTTCAGCTTGCTTGCGACGCTCACAACGTAGATATAATAGGTGGTGACACGACCACATCACGTACTGGACTTGCCATCAGCATCACCTGCATAGGCGATGTAGACAAGGGTAAGGCTATATATCGCAATGGAGCGAAGGAGACGGACCTCATCTGCGTTAGTGGTGATCTGGGTGCAGCGTATGCTGGATTTCAACTTCTTGAGAGGGAGAAACAGGTGTACTATAACCAGTATGACGAGGCGATGAAGCTCACCGGAGATGCAAAGGAGAGAGCTTTGAAGTCGCTTGAGAACAATCAACCCGAGTTTGCAGGCAAGGAGTATCTCCTCGAACGTCAGATGAGACCTGAGGCACGCAAGGACATCATAGACCGTCTGCGCAAGGCTGGCATACGCCCTACTGCCATGATGGACATAAGTGACGGACTAAGCAGCGAACTCATGCATATATGCAAGCAGTCAGAATGTGGTTGCCGCATATATGAGGAACGCATACCTATAGACTACCAGACTGCTGTCATGGCAGAAGAACTCAACATGAACCTCACAACTTGTGCGCTCAATGGCGGCGAAGACTATGAACTTCTATTCACTATCCCTATTGCCGACCATGAGAAGATAGAAGACGTGGAGGGGGTAAAGGTCATTGGACATATCACTAAGGCTGAATTGGGATGCGCTCTTATTACTCGTGACGGAAACGAGTTTGAACTTAAGGCTCAAGGATGGAATCCTCTATCATAGACGTTCCCCTAATATGTACACCACTGTACCTAAATTCGGGTAGTAAAATGTAATTTGGTTATATAAAGCTATATTATAAAAAGCATAAGGCGGAATAGATTGCTCTAATCCGCCTTATGCTTTATATAATTTCATTTATATGGTTCTATTACCCACAGGACTGCATCTTGGCAAGTCTCTGCGATGCTTCAAACCACAAGACTTAATCAGTGATGTGCTTATATGGCAAAGGGAGAACAAATATCTTACCCCTCTATTTATGACCTATAAGCTTAACTTTATATACGCTATATTAGAACTGGAAGAACTTCTTTGCCTCCATACGAGCCTGGAATTCCTCTTCAGTACCCATGAGGATCTTAATACCTTCGAGGATACCAAGGATACCCATTATACCAAAAAGTCCAGCAGTAAACAAGCAAAGTACGAGCCAAATAGCACCATTCTTGTTGTCTCCCATGTAGAACTTGTGAATACCTAATGCATTCAAAACAATTGCAAGTACACCTGCAGTAGTCTTATCTTTCATATGAAAATATTTTTTTTGTTCCTGCGGCATAGGGAACTTGTTATGATTTAGCATGACAAGCCGCTATTGTCAGCTTCTTATTAATCTTATGCAAAGATAAAACATATATACTTTTTCACCAATTTTTTCTCACTTTTTTGTTAAAAATAATTATCATGGCATTTAGTGTTCATCTTTTCTCAGGAGTTACACAACTCTTTGTATCGTTTATCTATTCCTCTTCCGGTCTGGTGTTTCAAGTATTCTTGCTCTCATCGAGAGTATCATGTGGCTTAGGGATGCTGAAGAGAAGTTCCTGCAATGCGCTGAAGAATCTCAGTTCGACCTATCATGTAATCTTTGACTAATAAACAAACAGGGAGAAAACCTACGCTTCTCCCTGTTTGTTTTGATTTATTATTTAGTTTGTAGTTGAGCAAACTTCATTACTGAAGTCCGCTCGACACATTAAATTTTACTTCTTGACAGGGTCAAATGAAAGTCCACAACCAAGCTTCTTGAATATCTTGCGGTCTACCTCGCTAAGCATTGCTGTGGCATGTACCTGGCAACCATCAAGCAATGGCAAAGCATCGAGTGCACGACGGCAGTTATCATCATGCTGGCTCAGCACAGCAAGAGCCACAAGCACTTCGTCCGTATGCAGACGTGGATTCTTGCCGTGGAGCATAGAAGTCTTCATACGCTGGATAGGTTCTATCATATCCTGTGGGATGAGCTTCACGCTGTGGTCAATGCCTGCAAGATGTTTTGCAGCATTGAGTATAAGTGCAGCGCTTGGACCAAGCAGATCGGAAGTCTTGCTTGTAATGATTGTGCCGTCAGCGAGTTCGATTGCGGCGCATGGTACCCCTCCCTCTCTATCCTTGGCCTCCTTTGCAGCAACCGTTGGCTTACGATAAGCGGTAGTAAGCTTCATCTGACGCATAAGGAGAGCAATCTTGTTGACCTCTGACTCTGAAGGCTTGCCATCAGCCATATCACATAGAGCCGAATAGTATCGACGGATAATCTCCTGCTTTGAAGCCTCACTACATGCCTCATCGTCACTGATGCAGAATCCTGCCATGTTAACACCCATGTCCGTAGGTGACTTGTATGGGCTCTCGCCGTATATACCCTCAAATATCGCATTGAGCACTGGGAATATCTCGATGTCACGATTGTAGTTGATCGTTGTCTTGCCGTATGCCTCAAGATGGAATGGGACAATCATATTGACGTCATTAAGGTCGGCAGTAGCCGCTTCGTAAGCGACATTCACTGGATGCTTGAGAGGGATGCTCCATATTGGGAATGTCTCAAACTTCGCATAACCTGCCTTGACCCCACGCTTATTCTCATTGTAAAGCTGTGAGAGGCATACAGCCATCTTACCACTACCCGGACCTGGCGCCGTGATGACTACGAGAGGACGTGTCGTCTCTACAAAGTCATTCTTACCAAAGCCCTCATCAGAGTCTATAAGATCGACATTGGTTGGATAACCTTCGATAAGGTAATGATAGTACACGCTCACTCCAAGATCCTCAAGACGCTTGCGGAATGCGATAGCGCTTGCCTGTCCGTTGAAGTGTGTAATGACAACAGAACTTACGTACAATCCACGACCAATAAACTCATCACGCAGACGAAGCACGTCCTTGTCGTATGTGATGCCGAGGTCTCCTCTCACCTTATTCTTCTCTATGTCTGCAGCACTGATTACCATCACTATCTCTGCATCGTCCTTTAGCTGCATAAGCATACGCAACTTGCTATCAGGCTGAAAACCTGGTAACACGCGACTTGCATGATGGTCGTCAAAGAGTTTGCCCCCAAACTCCATGTATAGCTTATCACCAAACTGAGCTATACGCTCCTTAATGTGCTCAGACTGTATCTTCAGATACTTGTCGTTGTCAAAACCGTACTTCATTGTTCTAATATGTTGTTTTGTTTTGTGTATTGATACAAACTTGTCAATGTTTGCTACCTTTAAGCATAATCTCGGCAAAGATAGGCAAACTCAACAGAAAAGGCAAATAAAACCGCAACAAATGTTACTGACCAATACGCTGCCTTTGTCTTACAGCCTCAAACATCAGTATTGCCGCACTGACCGACACATTGAGCGAATCAAGCCGTCCCAACATCGGTATACGTATATGAGCATCGGCTGCCTTACGCCATTGCTCCGTAAGGCCTGTGGCCTCGGTACCCATGACAATGGCTGTACCTCGAGTCATGTCTGTGTCATAATATAATCTCGAGTCCTGCAACTGTGCCGTCAATATGCTTATATCGTGAGCTTTGAGATAAGTGATACATTCCTCCGAACTGCACGCAACGCATGGCACGCTGAATATGCCTCCTATCGAACTGCGTATGAGATTAGGATTGTAAAGGTCTGTCAATGGGTCGCATACCACTACAGCATCTACACCCGAGGCATCAGCACTACGCAATATAGCACCGAGATTACCAGGTTTCTCTACGCTCTCAAGCACGACTATAAGAGGACTGTCGCCATATTTCAGGTCATCAAGACACAGTTGACGCACCTTGACCTCCGCCATCACGCCCTCTGTACCACCTCTATATGCAGCCTTGGCATACACTTCTGCCGAAACCTCAAAGCGGCGCACATCGGCAGACAGTGCCGACAACAGACTCTCGGTCTCAGTCTCGCCGAGTATAGACGGGCAATAGAACACCGTGTCTACCACCAGTCCTGCATCGATACAATGCTGTAGTTCACGCCTGCCTTCCACCACGAAGAGTCCTGCCTTACGGCGTTCGGAGGACTTCTGCTGCAATGCAAGCAGAAGCTTCACCTTAGGGTTTTGCACACTTGATATATAGTTGTCTGCCATTATGTTACAATGTGGATTAGTATAATACATAATATCTTTTATCAGCAACAAGAGCACGTGCATCATGCACCATCATGCCACCCGTACTCCTACCTATATAGTCCATAGTCATCAATATACCGTCTCACCCTGTAGTCTATCATTCCGTCCGTACTGCAGCCTGCCGATACAGCCTCACGTATCATAGTGCTGCTGATGTCATACAGAGGCGTCGTCACTACCTTCACCGATGGCGGCAAAGCGGTCTCGTCTATATCATATCCAGGGCGGCGATATACGAGTAAATTATACTTTGACAGTATCTCCTCACTATTGTACCAACGGTCAAATCGCTCCCAGTTGTCAGCTCCGATCACTAACGTAAATATGCAGTCTGGATATGCAGAGGTCAGTTGACCAAGCGTGTTGCACATATAAGACGGGATGGGTAGACGGCTCTCGAAGTCCGATACGACAACCCCTTCCATGCCTTCTGTCGCCAGTTGAGCCATGCTAAGACGATGATGGTATTGCGCTATTGTAGACGTGGCGTCCTGCTTGAGAGGATTGAGAGGAGAAACAAGAAGCCACACTTCATCGACCAGCCCCTGACTGAGCAAAGACTGTGCCAGTGAAGTATGGCCTATATGGACGGGGTTGTACGATCCACCATAGATACCGATACGTTTCTTGTCCCCTTCCACCTTCATTGCGTTACTGTTCGTTGATAAAGTCGTCGACTATGGCTTCTGCCTCTACCTGTGCCACCTGCAAGACATCGTTGATGACTACCTCATCAAACTTGTCCGCAAACGAGAGCTCATACTCCGCACGAGCCAATCTCTGCTCTATGACTTCTGGTGCATCAGTGCCTCGTCCCTCAAGTCTACGGCGTAGTTCCTCAAGACTTGGTGGCTGAATAAATAGGCTAAGAGCACGCTTGCCATAATGCTTCTTGATATTGAGCGCCCCCTTGACATCAACATCAAGCAATACATTCTCACCTGCCTCGAGCTGTTTGTCAACCTGAGCCTTGAGTGTGCCATATAGCGTACCCTTATATACTTCTTCATACTCCAAGAATTCGCCTGCCTCTATACGACGGTTAAATTCCTCAAGTGACATAAAGAAGTAATCCACTCCATCCTGCTCCTTACCTCTTGGTGCACGACTGGTAGCCGATACAGAGAAGTGCAGGCTGAGACTATCTATCTCCATCAGATAATCCTTAATCGTCGACTTGCCGCTACCTGATGGAGCAGCAAGAATTATTAACCTCCCCCGGTCCCTCCCAAGGAGGGGAGAGCTATCCAGATGGGTAGCAGATGTATTATTTAAGCCTTGTTCCATATTTATAAAATATCATAACTAATTATTGTTCTTTGCCAGAGGTATAATCAAGCCATGCGGATATTCGTCTCAATGCGCCTCAACATTGCCTATGATTTCATCATTAGTAAAGCGAATCACGCGCGAAATCCCATGGATTGCAAATAATCAGTGCGCTATGCATCATTGTGAGTCATCTCTTGAGTAGCGTGATAAGCTCCATCCACTTCGACAACAAGGCTATGTGATATACACACAAGATCCACAATGTAATCTCCTATAGGATGCTGACGTCTAAATCGAACACCCAGTTGCTTTCCCCTTAGACGTTCCCACTGCACAGACTCTGCATCAGTCATGTGACTCCTGTTGTACCTTGCATTTATCTTAAGAAGTTCGTAGCCTCCAGTACATGATGTCTCATGACTATACTTGACCATAACTCGTCATCAATCCTGACACCTATGTCCCATAAGCATCACCCCTCCTTAGGAGGGGAAGGGGGAGGTTCTACATTACATTTAATACCTGTTCCTTGATCTGCTCAAGTTCATCCTTCATCATGACTACAATGTTCTGCATCTCAGCCTGATTGCTCTTGCTGCCAGTGGTGTTGATCTCACGTCCCATCTCCTGTGCAATAAAGCCGAGCTTCTTGCCCTGACCATGACCGTCATTCATCGTCTCCACGAAGTACTTGAGGTGATTGCTAAGACGTTGCTTCTCCTCCGAGATGTCGAGTTTCTCGATATAATATATCATCTCCTGTTCAAGACGATTCTTGTCGTAATCGATAGAAAGGGTCTTCTCGAGCGCCTCTGTGATACGCTGACGTATCTTCTCAGTACGCTCCTTTTCAAATGGCTCTATGCTTGCAAGGAGTGTAGAGATGTTGTTGATCTTCTCTGTAAACTTCTTTGCAAGGGCAAGACCTTCCTGCTTGCGGAACTCCACAAGTGCATCGACCGCTCCCTCTACAGCCTGACGTGCCACAGCCCACTCCTCGTCACTGAGCACTTCTACCTCTGTGCGGCTCATCACGTCCGGCATACGGAGCAACACCTTCATCCACTCGTCTGCTGACTGTACTCCAGACATGTCAAGATTGAGAGATTGTGACAAAACCTTGATCTGGTTGTAGTATTCTGTCACGATAGCAGTATTGATAGGAGCCGCACTGCTCGCCTCATCCTTCTCTATCCATAGGTTGAAGTCCACCTTGCCTCTCTCTACTCGTGCAGAGATAAGCTGACGGACTTCCATCTCCTTCTCTCTATACAGTGGGGCAATACGTGTAGACAAGTCCAGCGACTTGCTGTTGAGCGACTTGATCTCAGCATGTATTTTCTTTCCCTTTATTTCGGCTATGCACTTACCATAGCCTGTCATTGATTGAATCATTGTATGTTTTTGTATTATTGAATTGTCATGTACAAATAGACGTGCGGTTGATAAAAATTCGACATACGTTCGACAAAGCCTCGACATACGTTCGACAAAGCCTCGACATACGCTCGATAAAGCCTCGACATACGTATGATGATTTTTCGGGGTCTTGAGGGTGTCATTCGGAGCAGCTAATGCTGACTCTACAAGATAAAATCATCGTGTATGAATACAAATGACACCTAATAATTATTAAAAGCACGAAAATGTCTACAAATGTAATGCTTTTTCCCGTATTTTATCGTATTTTTGCAAAACTTAGATATAAAATAGGGATAAAATCATCCCGACGATAAGTAAAAAGCTATTAAGAAATGTCATGTATATTACATATTGAGACATCGACCGAGGCGTGCTCGGTAGCAGTCAGCCAAGATGGTGCCACCATATTTCACGTAGAGGACACACAAGGTCCATCACATGCCACCAAGCTCGGCACATTCGTAGACGAGGCACTGTCATTTACGGACAATCACGCCATACCGTTTGATGCAGTGGCGGTAAGCTGTGGTCCAGGTAGCTATACAGGCCTGCGTATAGGGGTATCTATGGCAAAGGGTGTATGCTACTCACGCGACCTCAAGCTGATATCTGTGCCTACGCTTCAGGTCATGAGCGTACCCGTATTGCTCGTACACGATGACCTGCCTGAAGACGCGCTGATCTGCCCTATGATAGACGCAAGACGAATGGAGGTCTATACCGCACTCTACACCCGGGCGCTACGACCTGTAGTTGATACCTGCGCCATGATCATAGATGCAGACTCATTCAAGGAACAGCTTGACAAACATCCAATATACTTCTTTGGCAACGGTGCCGCCAAGTGCAAGGAGGTCATCAATCACCCTAATGCACACTTCTTCGACGGCATACAGCCTCTTGCAAAAAATATGGCTCCGCTTGCAGAGAGGGCATTCCTCAGGGAGGAGTTTGAGGACGTTGCATACTTTGAGCCATTTTATCTCAAGGAGTTTGTCGCTACAAAATCAAAGAAACTATTATGAACGATAAAAGCATAGAATACAATACACAAAGGACCAAGCTCCTGTTGCCAGAATACGGCAGATGCATTCAGAGCATGATAGACCACGCCAAGACCATCGAGGACAGGAGCGAACGTCTACGATGCGCACGCACTATCATCGGACTCATGTCAAAACTCCACGAACAGACTGGCGACCAGGAGGAGTTTATGCATAAACTGTGGAATCATCTTGCAGCCATGTCCAACTACGAGCTTGACATCGACTATCCTGTAGAGATAGAACACCACGACGACAACGCATCCAAGCGTGAATCCATACCATATCCGCAGAAACGTATAGCCCAGAGGCATTATGGAGCTCTGCTCGAGTCACTAACCAAGAAGATAGGAGACATCGAGGACTACAAGGAGCGTGAAGCGCTTACTATACTCGTAGCAAACCAGATGAAGCGCAGCCTTGCCAACTGGAACAAGGACGCGATGAACGACAAGAAGGTGATAGACGACCTCGCGAGATATACTAACGGTGAGGTGGTGCTCAACCCTGAGGATGGTCTGCTCATCAGCAATGCAGAGGTGCTCAATCAGAACACGGCTACTGGAGGTAAAAAGAAAAAGAAAAAGTAGAACACACACTTATGGCTTCATTTATAATCGAAGGAGGCAAGAAACTCCATGGAGAGATTACTCCACAAGGTGCCAAGAACGAGGCGCTTGAGGTGATCTGTGCCACTCTGCTCACTAATGAGCCCGTGGTTATGAAGAATGTGCCAAATATACTTGACGTCAACAACCTCATCAACCTCATGAGCAAGATGGGCGTTAGTGTCAAGCGTATCAACGACAAGGACTGGCAGTTTACATCAAGTCATCTTGACATGGACTACCTCGGCAGCGACGAGTTTGTACAGAGATGTTCAGCACTAAGAGGCTCTATACTCCTGCTCGGTCCACTGCTCGGCAGGTTTCACCATGCATTTGTAGCAAAGCCTGGCGGCGACCAGATAGGACGCAGACGACTTGACACTCACTTTATAGGCATTCACGAACTGGGCGCAGAATTTATCCACAACTCTGAGAGAGGAGTGTACGAGATCAAGGCTGACGAACTCAAGGGCAAGGACATGCTACTTGACGAAGCGTCTGTGACCGGTACTGCCAACATCATCATGGCTGCTGTACTCGCCAAGGGCACAACTACTATATACAATGCTGCATGTGAGCCTTACATACAGCAGTTGTGCAAGATGCTCAACAGCATGGGAGCGAAGATTAGCGGTATAGCGTCCAACTTGCTTACCATTGAGGGAGTGGACAGTCTGCATGGCACCGAGCATACGATACTGCCTGACATGATAGAGGTAGGCAGCTTCATCGGCATGGCGGCGATGACCGGTAGCGAGATTACCATACGCAACGTATCATACGACAACCTCGGCATGATACCTACCATGTTTCGACGTCTTGGTGTCAAGATAGAGCGTGTCGGCGATGATATATACATACCAGAACAGGAACATTACGAGGTAGACTCATTCATGGATGGCAGCATCATGGCGTTTAGTGATGCACCATGGCCAGGGCTCACTCCTGACCTGCTGAGCGTATTTCTCGTAGTGGCTACACAGGCAAAGGGCAGCGTACTTATACATCAGAAGATGTTTGAGAGCCGTCTGTTCTTTGTGGACAAACTCATCGATATGGGTGCACAAATCATACTCTGCGACCCTCATCGTGCGGTGGTTGTCGGCCATGACAAGCGAGTCAAACTACGTGGTGCACGTCTGTCTTCGCCAGATATACGTGCTGGTATCGCACTGCTCATTGCGGCACTCAGCGCTAAGGGTGTCAGCATGATAAGCAATATCGAGCAGATAGACCGCGGGTACGAAAATATCGAAGCTCGCCTCACGGCACTTGGTGCACAGATCAAGCGTATCAACTGATGAGGCTATCATCACTTTAACAAACATTCATCCAATTATCTTTTACATGATAAGATTTGAAGATGTATACAACATCGGGAAGATAACCAAGGCGCACGGACTCAAGGGCGAAGTGGTATTCAACTTCTCTGACGACATATTTG
>JAZLKQ010000295.1:0-4158 GCA_045597745.1 Bacteroidaceae bacterium
TCCAAACGTAAGCGAGGAAGCAACAAAGGACCTCGATGAGAATGGTATCGTTCGTGTAGGTGCTCGTATCGAGCCAGGAGATATACTCATTGGTAAGATTACTCCTAAGGGAGAGTCGGATCCTTCACCAGAAGAGAAACTCCTCCGTGCCATCTTTGGTGACAAGGCAGGTGATGTGAAGGATGCTTCACTCAAGGCTACACCTTCACTCAGCGGTGTTGTTATAGACAAGAAGCTCTTCTCAAGAGTTGTTAGAACACGTGCGGAGAAGAATCGTGATAAGGTTGAACTTCCTAAGCTTGACAAGGAGTTTGAAGACAAGGTAGCAGACTTCCGTGCAATCCTTATTGATAAGCTCCTCATGATAACAGAAGGTAAGCTTTCAAAGGGCGTGAAGGACTATATGGGCGCAGAGATTATCCCTACAGGTGCCAAGTTTGTTGCAGGTGCACTTGATAATCTTGACTATACAGCCATCCAGCTCAGCGGTTGGACAGATGACGAGCATGTCAATGGACTTATCCGTGATCTTGTTATCAATTATCTTAAGAAGTACAAGCTTCTTGATGCAGAGCTCAAGCGCAAGAAGTACGCAATCACTATTGGTGATGAACTTCCATCAGGTATCATGCAGATGGCTAAGGTATATGTAGCTAAGAAGCGTAAGATAGGCGTAGGTGATAAGATGGCAGGTCGTCACGGTAACAAGGGTATCGTGTCTAAGATAGTACGTCAGGAAGATATGCCATTCCTTGCAGATGGTACTCCTGTTGATATCGTCCTCAACCCACTTGGTGTGCCTTCTCGTATGAACCTCGGTCAGATATTTGAGGCAGTACTTGGCGCAGCTGGTAAGAAGCTCGGTGTTAAGTTTGCAACACCTATCTTTGATGGAGCGCATCTCGATGACCTCAACGAGTGGACTGACAAGGCAGAACTCCCACGTGCATGTTCTACTCAGCTTTATGATGGTGAGACAGGTCTTGCATTTGACCAGAAGGCAACAGTAGGTGTGACTTACATGCTTAAGCTCGGTCACATGGTAGAAGACAAGATGCACGCTCGTTCTATCGGTCCATACTCACTCATTACTCAGCAGCCACTTGGTGGTAAGGCTCAGTTTGGTGGTCAGCGTTTCGGAGAAATGGAAGTTTGGGCGCTCGAAGCATTCGGCGCATCACATGTACTTCAGGAGATCCTCACAATCAAGTCTGATGATGTCGTTGGTCGTTCAAAGGCATACGAGGCTATTGTTAAGGGTGACACTATGCCAACTCCTGGTATACCAGAATCACTCAACGTATTGCTCCATGAGCTCCGCGGCCTTGGATTGAGCATTGCACTTGATTAAATATATATTGAATATTAAATTCATACATTCGAGATGGCTTTTAAGAAAGAATCTAAGATAAAGACAAATTTTACGAAGATTACCATAGGTCTTGCTTCACCAGAAGAGATCTTGGAAAATTCGTGTGGTGAGGTTTTGAAGCCTGAGACCATCAACTACCGTACATACAAGCCTGAGCGTGATGGTTTGTTCTGCGAACGCATCTTCGGTCCAACAAAGGACTATGAATGCCATTGCGGTAAGTACAAGCGCATACGTTACAAGGGTATCGTGTGTGACAGATGCGGTGTGGAAGTGACAGAAAAGAAGGTACGTCGTGAGCGCACTGGACATATTGCTCTTGTTGTGCCAGTTGCTCACATCTGGTATTTCCGTTCTCTTCCAAACAAGATTGGCTACCTTCTTGGTTTGCCAACAAAGAAGCTTGACTCTATCATATACTATGAGCGTTATGTGATAATTCAGGCAGGAGCTGCAGCTAAGCTTAGCGACGAAATAGCAGACTACGAACTCCTTACAGAAGAGGCATACTGGGACATTGTAGACAGACTTCCTGAAGACAATCAGAAGTTGCCAAACGACGACCCAGAGAAGTTCATCGCAATGATGGGTGCAGAGGCTATCGAGTACATGCTTCAGCGAGTAAATCTTGATGATCTCTCCTACGAGCTCCGTGCTCGTGCAAATGAGGATGGATCTCAGCAGCGTAAGACAGAAGCCCTCAAGCGCCTCCAGGTTGTAGAGTCATTTCGTGCATCACGAGGCAAGAACAAGCCTGAGTGGATGATTATGCACAATATCCCTGTGACTCCACCAGACCTTCGCCCACTTGTACCACTTGATGGTGGTCGATTTGCAACAAGTGACCTCAACGACCTCTATCGTCGTGTTATAATACGTAATAACCGCCTCAAGCGCCTTATAGAGATTAAGGCACCAGAGGTAATCCTCCGTAATGAGAAGCGTATGCTTCAGGAAGCAGTAGATTCACTCTTCGACAACTCTCGTAAGAGCTCTGCTGTTAAGTCTGAGAGCAACCGCCCACTCAAGTCACTTTCTGACTCATTGAAGGGTAAGCAGGGACGTTTCCGTCAGAACCTCCTCGGTAAGCGTGTTGACTATTCTGCACGTTCAGTTATCGTCGTAGGTCCAGAACTCAAGATGGGTGAGTGTGGTCTTCCTAAGCTTATGGCTGCCGAACTCTACAAGCCATTTATCATCCGCAAGCTCATCGAGCGTGGTGTGGTAAAGACTGTAAAGTCTGCCAAGAAGCTTGTTGACCGTCGTGACCCAATGATTTGGGATATCCTCGAGTACGTTATGAAGGGACATCCGGTACTTCTCAACCGTGCGCCAACACTTCACCGACTTGGTATTCAGGCATTCCAGCCTAAGATGTTAGAAGGAAAGGCAATTCAGCTTCACCCACTCGCATGTACAGCGTTCAACGCCGACTTCGACGGTGACCAGATGGCCGTCCACCTTCCACTCTCTAACGAGGCAGTGCTTGAGGCACAGCTCCTCATGCTTCAGAGCCACAATATCCTTTCACCAGCCAGTGGCGACCCTATCACAGTACCTTCTCAGGACATGGTGCTTGGTCTCTACTACATCTCTAAGATACGTCAGGGAGCAAAGGGTGAGGGACTTACATTCTACGGACCGGAAGAGGCACTTATCGCATACAACGAAGGTCGTTGCGACGTACATGCTCCAATCAAGTGTGTAGTCAAGGACATCGATGCCGAGGGCAATCCTATACGTCACATGGTAGAGACATCTGTCGGCCGTATCATCATCAATGAGATTGTGCCAGACGAAGTAGGTTATGTCAATGAAGTAATAGGTAAGAAGGCACTCAAGAAGGTCATCACAAAGGTTATCAAGGGTGTTGGTATGGCACGTGCATGCGAATTCCTTGATGGTGTGAAGAACCTTGGTTACCGTAAGGCATACGAAGGCGGACTTTCATTCAACCTTGATGATATCATCGAACCAGCAGATCGTCTTGACATTATCCAGCAGGGCCATGATCAGGTTGCTGAGATTTCACAAAACTATGCGTTCGGTCTCATCACAGAGAAGGAGCGTTACAATAAGGTCATCGGTACTTGGTCAGAAGTTAATGACAAGGTTAAGTCATCACTTATGAAGACCATGACAGAGGCAGACCAGGGATTCAACGCCGTATTCATGATGCTTGACTCTGGTGCCCGTGGTTCTAAGGACCAGATTGCTCAGCTCGCAGGTATGCGTGGTCTGATGGCAAAGCCACAGCGTGGTGGTGCAGATGACAACAACACTATCGAAAACCCTATCCTTTCTAACTTTAAGGAAGGTATGTCAGTGCTCGAGTACTTTATCTCTACTCACGGTGCTCGTAAGGGTCTTGCCGATACAGCCCTCAAGACAGCCGACGCTGGTTACTTGACACGTCGTCTTGTAGACGTGAGCCATGACGTCATCATCAACGAAGAGGACTGTGGTACACTCCGCGGACTCCTTTGTACAGCACTCAAGGACGGTGACCGTGTAGTTGCGTCACTTGCAGAGCGTATCCTTGGTCGTGTATGTGTACACGATGTGATCAACCCAAGCACAGGCGACCTCATCGTTGCAAGTGGCGAGGAGATTACAGACCGTATTGCTAAGGAAATCGAGGAAGCAGGTATCGAGAGTGTCGAGATTCGTTCAGTACTCACTTGTGAGAGCAAGAAGGGAGTCTGCATGAAGTGCTATGGACGCAACCTTGCTACCCAGCGCATGGTACAGAAGGGTGAGGCTGTCGGTGTCATCGCAGCACAGGC
>JAZLKQ010000296.1:0-11404 GCA_045597745.1 Bacteroidaceae bacterium
AGGCTCCACTACGTATGAAGTCTGCAGGATGCCAATGCATCTCGTCGCGTATCATGCGTAGGGCAGTAGGGCAGATGACCTTACGGGAGCCCCATGAGATCATGGCGACAAATAGTGCACCAAGTTCGATGTCCATCTGCATAGTATGTCTCTCCTCTGCTGATGCGCTGTCCCATCCAAGGGTGTCCATCAGCTGGTATACGACTCCGCATGGATCGTTGCGCTTGAATCGCTCTATGTCAAATGTCTCGCTGTACAGTCTGTCAAGCAACTGCTTCATAGCCTTTCACACTCTTCGACCCATGTAGTGTAGCTTGCATCGCTTGGCATTCGCCAGTCACCACGAGGACTGAGGCTTACGCTACCTACCTTTGGTCCGTCAGGCAGACACGAACGCTTGAACTGCTGTGTGAAGAAGCGTCGGCAGAATGTAGTGAGCCACTTCTTGATAGTCTCGTCATCGTAATGTCCTGCCCCCTCTATGTTGGACTGGAACGCAATGCGAGCCAGGTAGTATATCTTGGATGGACGGAAGCCAAGGCGCATGAAGTTGTAGAGGAAGAAGTCGTGCAGTTCGTATGGACCAACGAGATCTTCTGTCTTCTGCTTGATGTTGCCCTGTTCGTCGGCAGGTATGAGTTCTGGACTGATAGGAGTGTCGATGATGTCGAGCAATGTAGCTTTAGAGTCTTCATCTACACTTGTGTCTGCAACCCACGATACGAGATGCTTGACGAGTGTCTTAGGGATAGAACAGTTGACTCCATAGTTGGACATGTGGTCTGCATTGTATGTTGCCCATCCCAGTGCAAGTTCGGAGAGGTCTCCTGTACCTACGACAAATCCTCCGAGACGGTTGGCAAGGTCCATGAGTATCTGTGTGCGTTCGCGGGCTTGTCCATTCTCGTATGTCACGTCATGTACGTTGATGTCGTGGTCTATGTCCTTATAGTGCTGTATACATGCATCCTTGATACTTATCTCCTGTATAGTAATACCAAGTGACTGCATGAGTGATATGGCGTTGCGGTATGTACGGTCGGTGGTTCCGAATCCTGGCATTGTCACACCTACAATGTCCTTTCGGCTACGTTGCAGCTTGTCCATAGTCTTGACACATACGAGCAGGGCGAGGGTAGAGTCAAGTCCGCCTGATATGCCAAGTACGACTGTCTTGGCGTATGTGTGTACTATACGTTTGGCGAGGCCCTCGACCTGTATGGCGAATATCTCTCCGCATCGCTCGTTGAGGTCCTGATGTGCGCTTGGTACGAATGGATGTGGATTGACGTGTCGTGTGAGCTTGAAGTCGTCGTCCATCAGTGGAGAGTATGACGCATATACAGGGGTTGTGTCTATCTGGCGTATATTCTCCGTATATGAGGTGTTGGTGCGACGCTCGGTACGCAGTCTCTCGACGTCAATCTCTGATACGACGAGCTGTGGGTCAAATGAGAATCTCTGGCTTCTTGCGAGTAGACTGCCATTTTCGTATATAAGTGCATTGCCGGCAAACACAACGTCTTGGGTGGATTCTCCAAAACCACACGAAGAGTAGACGTATCCGCCGACACATCTCGCTGACTGCTGAGAGATAAGTGAACACAGATACTGATGCTTGCAGATGACTTCGTTGGTTGCTGACAGATTGAATATGATGTCAGCTCCCATGAGCGAGAGTCTACTGCTTGGTGGTATTGGAGCCCATAGGTCTTCGCATAGTTCGATAGCGAAGTTGGCTGCCGACGAACGGAATATGAGGTTGCGACTGACGTTGACTGTCTGTCCGCATATCTGTATTGTCGTGTCCGGATGTCCAGAAGCGGAGGCAAACCATCTCTGCTCGTAAAACTCCTTATAGTTAGGCAGATATGTCTTTGGCACAATGCCGAGTATCTTGCCTCGCTGTATGACTACAGCTGCATTGAGCAATGTGGAGTTGAGCTGGATAGGCATACCTATGATGCATACCTGCTCAAGTGTACGTGTAAACTGCAACAGGTCGAGCAATGCGCGTTCACTACTTTCGAGCAGCATCTGCTGGGCGAACAGGTCGGCACAAGTATAGCCTGTGATGCATAGTTCTGGGAAGCAGACTATGCTCACGTGCTGCTCTACGGCCTCAGTGATAAGGCTCTCTATCTCTTTTACATTGTATGCGCAGTCTGCAACCTTGACTCGTGGTATAGCAGCCGCTACCTTTATAAATCCGTAGTTCATTGTATTGTTTTGGGTTACGATTCTCTCCTTCTTGTTACGACTATTTGATGATGAGGAATGAGTCTGCTGGCACCTCGTCATCATCGACAGCTTCTTCGGACTGCTCGATGACCTGCTCTTTCTTCTTACGTCGGAAAAGGTCACGCCATGATTCAAAGTCCTTCTGGAATGTAATACCGATGCCTTGGGTGTTGAGCGTAGCCTTGGTGAAGTATCTGTCGTTGGTCATGTTGTATGCCTTGAGATAGGTGTTGCCTCTCTCTGTCAGTCTCCATTTGATGTCGAAGTCACCTATGAAGTTGGCCTGTTGAGTCAAGGCATTGTCTCGATAACCGAAGTTACCGTTGATGAGCAAGCGGTCATTGAGAAGGCTACCAGAGAGTATGCCTTCGACATCGAGGTCATCCCATCCCTTCTCTCCAGTGGCAAGTCCTGTGCCGAAGTTCCATTTGCTGTCTCGTCCGATGACGTTAGACAGCATCTGGTTGATCTGTCCGCTAATGGTTGATGACAGGAGTGTGTTGATGGCCTGAGATGATGATGACTCGCCTGTGGCTCGTGCATATTCGTTGGTGTAGAATCTGCCAAGTCCGAGCAGATAGATGATCTGCATGTTCATCTCCTCTTCTGTACTGATAAGGCTTCGGACGAGTTGTCGAGTCTCATCATTGACATTTGGAAGTTGAAGGTCGAAGTCAAAGTTCATGTTACCGAGTTTGCCGGTAATGTCAAGCACGCATATCACCTTCACCTTGCTGTTGTTGCCGTATGAAGACGATGACGTGAGGTCATTGAGCGGCACGGAGTTGATAAGGTGGTGGCACAATAGGTGGATGCGAGCGTCAAATGGATTGCCGTTGAACACCACGCTACTTCCTGGCTGTATGTCGAGGTCTCTGAATATGATGTCCTGTAGGTACAGGCGGTAACGTCCTCCCTGTATATCGTACATGCCCTGTAGGGTAAATGGGCTCTTGTTGTGATATTTGGCCAATAGGGTACCGGTACCAAATGTACTTATATATCCATCTTCGACATTGTCCATGCGGAGCTTTATCTCGCAGTCAGGATTCATGTGGACCTTTATATTCATGAAGATATCGCTCGAATACTTGTATTCTTCCTCTTCATCAGGAGCTATATAGTCACGCTTGTTGTATAGTTGATAGTTGGAAGCATTCTGCTGTTCTGCCAGTTGCTCTTCTTCGAGCAACGAGAGTGGTGCCTTGTTGGCATTGGCTGCTGAAGTGAGGTCGACGGTTTTTGCCCTGTCTTGGAACGTTATGAATGAACTTCCGGTTATGGCATCAGGAGTTGCAGCATCGTATGCAAAGACGCTACCCTTGGTAGGTGTGATATCCGCATTGATGTTGAGAGGATGACCGTCCGAGCCATTGATATTGAGAGTACCTGATCCATATACAGTACCATAGAACTTGTCTGAATTGAATACTTTCTCATCATAGCAACATAGTTTGTTAAGCTGCATTTGGAATGTATATGAGAAGTTTTTCAAGTTCTTGTGAGTCACAATACCATTGACAAGTCCCTCGTTACGCTTTGAGTCATAAAGGTGGATGTTAGGGAAGTTGAGCGAGTACGGACGCATTCGTATGGTATCGTTAGGAGATATATGGTATCTCACCTTTGTAGCCTTGAGGGTCAGGTCAACGTCAGCCATGACATCGCCAACGAGATTGACTTCGCGCAACGGACCGACCACATGCATATTGCCAAAGACACTACCTTGCACATCTTTGAATACCACACCGATAAATCCGTTAAGGAATGCAGCGTTGGTATTTTGAGGTGTGATGCCAATGTCAATATACTTTCTGGCTAATGAGACATACCCGTCCACATCTGTTATGCGGTCTTCACCCTTGTCGTCTTTATCATACACATGCCCCTTCATTGCTACGCCTTCCACCTCTTCGTCCCAGTTGGCATGGAAGTGTCCTGTGCCGAGACGACCTCCTTGTAGATATAGATTGTCTACTCGTACATCTGCAGAGAAGTCGGGCTTCTTGTATATGTTGCTAACTCTTGCAATGCCTGATGCTCTACCGTCAAATTGTAGAGTGGTAAAGTCCACGAGGTCTGTGATATACTTTACTTCTATGTCATTGAGCTCAGCGGTCAGTTTGTCATGTGGATTGTTGGATATCACTCCGTTGAGCATGATGTACTGCTTGTCATGATAGAACTTTACGTTGTTGCATGCGATGTCCTTTCCATAGATGTGTACGTTAGCGTTTTGTACATGCCAAGTGGTATCGTTGACATGAAACTCTGACGGACGTATATGGATTGATGTGGAGAGTTTGCCGATGCTATCAGCAAATGTTGTTGTTGCGCTGAGATTGCCTTTTATAGGAAGTGCATCTGCTTTGTCGAAGCGAATATCAGTGTTAAGCTTGTTGTTTTTTGCATTAGCATTGACGTCAACTTCCACTATGCCGCTATCCTTACGTTGGGATGCATGAATGTCAGCTAAGAGGTGGTCATTGTTGCTGTTGCATACCAGCGTGATACCTTCATAGATATTGTCGTCAAGCATGAAGAGCGGTGCGTATAGGTTCATGGCAAGGCTGTTGGCGCGTCCGTCCACGCTTCCATTGATAGTGATAGGCTCCTTTATCACATAGTCTTCGCTGATAAACTGATGGAGTACCTCAGACTCTTTTACTTCAAACTCGTAGTCAAATCTGCTGTTGGCAGCACTTCTTCCTTTGACGAGAGAAGGCAGATGATGAGCTACCTGATTGATGAAGCATGATGGTATATCTTCGTAGTTGATGTTGCCATCCATCCATCCATTGATGATGTCGCTGTTGATACTGACGTGCTTGCCTCCGTTTCCATTGTGTGAAGCGGATATGTCAGCAGAATGTAGCGCAATATGCTTACCATTCGTGCTGATTCTTATAGAGTCGAGACTGATAGTACCAATGGCAGAGTTGAGGTCTTTGCCGCTGACATTGCAAAGCATATTAAACTGATAACTGTCTGACTGGGCTGCATCTATCAGATGAAGAGCGGCAGGGTGCAGTTCTCTAACCTTGACATCAAAGTCGTATGTAGGTTGAGCGGCTGTGTATGTTCCATCGATGGAGACTTTTACATTAGGGTCATTGATGGAGAAATGACCGCCAATGTTACCGTTGTTAAGTGATTCTCCATTAATGTTAATGTTGTGGTATTGATAGCCTTTATACTCAAACAAACTTATGTCACCGCTTATGTTACCGGTAGGCAATGTGGCACCTTCACGTAGATTTGCGTCAATATTTATGTCAAATATCGTATTGCCGAAGTCTTCATTGGCAAGTATCTTCCCTACCTGTATGCCATCGGTGTCAAGATGTCCTTTGATGGTACTCTTGCCGTCGGTATTGACATCGATATTGATATTGCCGCAATCGGTCATTGCTCGTCCTTGTGCGATGATGATGTCACGACCTTTGCTTGCCTGTCCGGCAAACTGTATGGTGCCGAGTCTGTCAAGGTGGCTGAGTGTGGCGTTGTCAATACCCAGAGGTGATGCAATGGTATGTATTGCATCTGGAGTTATTTTGAGCTTGCGGATATTTGTACTGAGGAAGAGATTGTCTTTAGACTTAATATCATTAGCTATGAAGTCAAGATCCATGATGAGTCTGTCATCACCTATAGATACCTGGGCAGTATTGACATTGATATTGTTGTCGTCTCCTTTGGCGTAGACGTTGATATATATAGGAGTGACAAAGTCCTTCAGTTTTGGAGTGAAGCATGCAAATTCAGATGGCGTAATATATGTGTCCTTGATAGATGTCTCGTACTTGAACTTGCCTGTCTTCTGGTAGTCAGCATAAGCTATTGTCGTGGAATCAATGTACACATGTGACTTGTGAGTCTGAATGTCAACGTATGATAAGAGAGCTTTGCTTCTGTCTGCCTCTATTTTTGTGGTAAGATTGTTGAGAATAAGACCTGAATTCCTTTCGGTAGCATTCAGCCTTTTGATGGTTACGTTTAGAGAATCGTCTGTTAGAGCCTTGAGTGTTGCCGTAATTGCAAGGTCATGTAAGTCTATGTGGTTAGAGTTGAACTTGTTGGGTGTTTTAGGTTCGGACAATACGTCGTATGTGATATTTGCATGACGCATGATTAACGAACCAATATGAAGGTCGAGTGTTGTCTTCTTGTCTTCGTCCTGTGACTTGAATGCATCAATCAGGAACTGTATGTTGAGGTCGCATGTAGGGCAGTCCTTTGATATGCGGGCGTTAAGACCAAACAACTGAGCACTTGAGATGTTTATCTTGCCGTTGATAGCATCAACGATGTCTATGGATGCTGCAGTTCGTGCAGCCTTGATCATTTGTCTTCCTTCAAGGTCTTCTACATACAGGTCTTCGATAATGATGCTGTTAAGCATACCGAGGTTGACCTTGCCAATACTGACCTTGCTGCCTATCTTCTCTGTCAATGCGTCTGCAGTCTTACTGGCAATAAAAGTCTGTACTGCTGGTATGTGGAGCAGCAGTATTAGTCCTATATATATTGCCAGTATGCAGGCAAACAATATGGTGAATATTGTTCGAAGTTTCTTGATAGAGCTTAGTTGCTTTGATTTACAGTACAAAGGTAGACAATTTATTTTATATATAAAATAATAAAAGGGAAATGAACATCGTAAAATGCTCATTTCCCTTTATATCGTTGATAAAATGTATTGCTATGAATGAACTTTGCGAGCAAAGTCAACCATCTTGATGGCTGTCACGGCACATTCGTCTCCCTTGTTGCCCATCTTGCCTCCAGCACGTTCTTCTGCCTGCACCATGTCCAGCGTCGTGATGAGACCGTATATTACTGGTACTGGCTGAGTGGCGTTGAGGCGTGCAAGTCCGTATGTTACTCCTTGACATATATATCTGTCGTGAGGAGTATCGCCTCTGATTACACAACCGATAGCTATCACTGCGTCTACCTCGGACTCAACCATCTGTGATGCTCCGTACACGAGTTCAAAACTGCCAGGTACGGTGAGCACCTTGATGTCTTCTTCCGCTACACCATTCTTGATAAGAGTGCTTTTAGCACCTTCCAGTAATGCACCAGTGATATTCTCGTTCCATTCGCTGACAACGATACCAATCTTCATGCCTGTTGCGTCAGGCACTGAATTGATGTCATAGTCAGAGAGATTGTGATTCTTGGTTGCCATTTACTTTGTAGCTCTTTCTATATACTTGTCGATATCCTGATTGACAGCGCTACGGAAGTAATCCTTCTTTATCTTGTTGTAGAGTTCGAGAGCCTTATCATTCTGGCCGAGAGACTCATACAATTGACCAGCCTGAAGGAGGAATACAGGACTTACAGCATCGTTGTTTGCAACCTTTGCTGCCTTCTCGAGAGTTTCTGCACCCTTCTGAGTATCGCCCTTCTCTACATAGCAGTTACCAAGAGCTGCGATAGAAGTAGGAGAAATCATCTGGTCATCCTTCTGGTTGAAGTCCTCAAAATATTGGATAGCTTCATCTGTCTTGCCAGTATTTGCATAGCAGATAGCTGCGTAGAGCTTTGCGAGGTTGGCAGTCTTAGTGCCGCTAAACTCGTTGATGATCTTGATAAATCCTTTCTCATTTGCACCGTCACCGTTGAGAGCCTGCTCGTACTGCTCCTGCATGAAAGCCTGCTGGCTCTTAGCTATAGCCTGTTGAGCATCAGCCTCTACTGAATCCATGTGCTTGTTCCAGAAGAATACTCCTGCTACTACTACGATAATGCCGAGGAGTATACCTGCAAGGAGTTTCCAGTTCTTCTCGATGAATGCTTCAGACTTTGACAGTTGAACATCAAGTTCCAAAGCTTCTTCCTGCTGTTTCTTTTCTTTCTTTGCCATAATTATTGTTTGTTTTATTATTATTCCTTATTCTATATATAATGCACCGTCTTTATATATAATGCATCCGAATATAGTGCGTGCTTTTCTTGTGGTGAAAGTATAGTTCGCCACAAAATAGCACGCAAATTTAGATATTTTTATTGAAAGCCAAGCAAAAAAGGTGATATAATTGTAGCTTATTGTATAAAATAAGCCTTTTCAATGGAATTGTATAGCCGTAATGACCTGTGCTTTGACATGATTGTTGAGTCTTGCCACAATCTCGCTGCTATTGATTTGCAGTTCTTGTCTGATCACAGACGAACGTATCTGTACGTGTAGAGTCTGCCCCTTGATGAATATGTTGCCAGTGTATTTTGCGATGGTTTTTCCCATTACGTCAGGCCACGAAGATATGAGCCTATGCTGGTTGTAGGGAGTTTCGAGCCCTTCCTGTCGCATAAACCTCATGATGAGATTGCCGATTGCCTCTTCTTTGCTCTTTCTCATGGTGTTGTCTGTTAGCTTTCTATTACTCCTCCCTTGACGGTGAATATCTTATAGTCTCCACTTGACTTTTGCAATATCTTGTCGAGATTCTCCCTGTTGGTGTCGGTGATGAATATCTGTCCGAAAGCATCACTTGCCGCAAGGCTTACAATCTGTTCGACTCTGTTGCTGTCCAGTTTGTCAAATATGTCATCAAGCAGCAGTATAGGAGTAGTGCGGCTACCTGTCTGCTTGAGGAAATCAAACTGTGCAAGTTTTAGCGAAATGAGGTAAGTCTTGTTCTGGCCTTGCGAACCTTCTCTCTTGATAGGAAAGGAGTTGAGTGTCATCTCCAGGTCGTCTTTGTGTATGCCGTGTAACGAATATCCTACAGCCCTGTCTTTCAGTCGGTCACGTTGTATCACATCAATCAGTGGTCCACGTTGACAATGGCTTGTGTATTTGAGTTCAACCTTCTCGTTTCCGCCCGAAATCTTGTCATGATATTCTTGAAATACGGGAATGAAACTGTTGATAAATTCCTCTCGATATTTGTATACTACCTCGCCACATTCAGCCATGATCTCTTCGTATACAGACAATACTTCGATATCTGGTTCTGCTTCAGCCTTAAGCATGGCATTGCGCTGCTGGAGAGCCTTGTTGTATTTCATGAGTGTCGTCATGTACTCGAGATTGTATTGAGATATGACGATGTCCATAAACTTGCGTCTCTCTTCACTGCCACCTTGAATGAGCAGACTGTCTGAAGGCGACACTACTATGAGCGGCAGCAGTCCTATATGCTCAACGAGTCGCTTATATTCCTTCTTGTTGCGTCTAAAGTGCTTCTTCTGGTGTATCTTTATTCCGCAGGATATTTCCTCGTCCGTACCATTGAGGTCGTAGTTGCCCTGCACCATAAGATACTCTTCGCCATGTCTTATGACGAGCGAATCAATAGATGTTGAGCTGCTCTTCGTAAATGAAAGGAAATATATAGAGTCAAGCACGTTGGTCTTGCCTTCACCATTTGTGCCTATAAAGCAGTTTATCTTGGGAGAGAAATGCAAGTCTGCCTCCGCTATATTCTTATAGTTTAATAATGTAAGATGCTTTAGAATCATAGTGCAAAGATACAATTTTCTTTGTTTAGACTAATTCTTTACAATAAAATTTCTTCCTTTTGTTCTTATTTCCTACCTTTGCACCGCCCTTTATGTTAATGCATAATGCATAATGATTCATTATGTTAATGTATGAAGTATAAAATTATAATATAGGGCACAAGATTGTATCATGCCATGCGGTAGTGGCTCAGTTGGTAGAGCATTGGCTTCCCAAGCCGAGGGTCGCGGGTTCGAGTCCCGTCTACCGCTCAATGAAGGGAAAACCTCCCCCGCCCCCTCCCATGGAGAAGAGTAAACCTCCCCAAGCCCCTCCTAATGAGGGGAGAAGGATAGAAGTGTGGGGTAGGGATTTGTGAGGTTAATTATGCATTTTGCATTAAAATAAGCATTATATAAAAGTTAATAATAAAAAACAGTTACTAAGACACATGGACGACTATCATTCGGAAAACTGTATGGATGACTATTACCCGACTGTCCGTCGGAGCATCCTATTGGCACCATGCCGCAGGAATGAATAGGTGTGTTGATACGTTCACCATCCTTTCTTCACTTACTTCATAGTAGATAAAGCGGAGAGACACGAGGCGAATCATCTTCATACATAGCACATTCTTGTGGATAATGCTATTGTGAATATGATTTTTCTTTATCAACAACAAGAAGAAAGGATAAACATTATGCGTACTTACTGGGATACCAAGAATGGAATAAAGAAACTGGACGAGTGGCAGCCATCGTGCTGGGTGCAAGTTACTTGTCCTGTAGAGGAAGACGTAGAGTTTCTTGAGCAGACGCTCGGAATGCCAGACTACTTCCTTGCCGACGTTGCCGATACTGACGAGCGTGCACGTTATGACCTCGATGAAGGCTGGTTGATGATTATCATCCGTATACCTCATCTCAAGAATATCTCGTCACGTTCACCATATACCACCATACCGCTTGGTGTGGTTATCAAGGATGACAAAGTGATAACGATATGCAATCAAGAGACACGTATGATGGTCGACTTCGTCAATCATCAGATGCGACGTGCAGAAGGATTCTCCGATGCTGCCGACCTCGTGTTCCGTCTCTTCCTCTCGTCATCTGTATGGTACCTCAAATACCTCAAGCAGGTCAACGGGCTCATAGAGAAGGCAAAGCACAATCTTGACAAGCAGATAGACAATAAGGACCTTATCGGACTGTCGCGTCTGCAGGATTCGCTCACATACTTCGCCACGTCTATCAGAGGCAACGAGACTCTGCTCTCCAAGCTCAAGTTCCGTCTGCCTGTGGACGAACTCGATGCCGAACTCATCGAAGATGTCAATATCGAGATGCAGCAGGCACGAGAGACCACATCCATATATAGCAATATCCTCGATTCGCTCATGGATACATACGCCAACCTTATCAATAACAATATGAATAAGGTGATGCGACTCCTCACGTCGCTCAACATGATCATAATGTTCCCTACGCTCATCACGTCAATGTTTGGCATGAACCTCATCAATGGCATGGAAACATGGTGGGGTGGTTTCCCTTTGGCAATACTCATGTGCGTGTTCAGCACAGGCGTGTCGTTGTGGTGGTTTAAGCGGAAGAATTGGTTGTGATTGTAATTTGTGATTACCAAATTCAAAGAGAAAATGCCATTTTTAATGTTTTCCGACATAAAAAGTGTTCAACTTGCAAT
>JAZLKQ010000297.1:0-6304 GCA_045597745.1 Bacteroidaceae bacterium
TACTTCCTGTTCATCTATCAATCTTTATACATAATCAAAGCAGACTGTGCAGACACACGCAAACGTCTACCGCAAAATGTTGCAAGCCCCGACGCATCTACGTCTCCGTCTTTGCACACCACTGTATATGAGCCCCTCTCATACAGGTTGACACTTACTGCACGAGCGTTAGCATTGAGCACAACCACCACATGATGCCATTCGTCACCAACTGCAGCACCGTCTATGGTATAAGCCACAACATTAGGTTTGCTTACAGTCAAGAAGTGGATATTCCTCACCACATCGTCAGCATTGCCCATCCTGAATGCCACATGACTCCTACGCATAGCTATCAGTCCAGACACATACTTGCATACATCTATATGCCTTGACTTGTCATTCCAATCGATGGCATTAATACTGTCAGGGCTGTTGTACGAATTGCGTACACCCTTCTTACTGCGCATCATCTCATCACCACACCACACAAACGGTACTCCCTGAGATGTCAACACTGCAGTCTCGGCCAATTTGTGCAGACGTACCAATTCTGTATCTATATCGTTAGCACACCTATCAACCTTTGCATACTTCTCTACCAGAGTGAGCTTCAGACGGTCGGCAAGACAAAGGTCGTCATGACAACTCACATAACTAATCATCTGAGTCGGCTGTTTTGCCCATGCCGTCGTGCTGTAGTTGACCTTGCGCATGTCTATCTCCGGATGCTCTATGGCTCCAACCACACCATACTTGAGGCTCTCTTCATGACCTGGCTCTCCTACAAGAAATGCCCCGTCCTTATCATTCCACCCCCCACGTAGAGCGTCTCGCATCTCATCGCAAAACACCGCTATACCTCGCAATCTTGATGTATTTGCCTTCGTTGCCAACATGTCTTCTGGCAAATGAGGAGGCTCTGCCGCCCAACCTTCACCATAGATAAATATTGACGGGTCGACCGCATCTACAGCTTCACGTATCGCATTCATCGTGTCGATGTCATGTATTCCCATCAGGTCAAACCTGAAACCGTCTATATGATATTCTTCTATCCAATATAGCACAGACTCTATCATATACTTTCGCATCATGAGTCTCTCGCTTGCGGTTTCGCTTCCACATCCAGAGCCATTGGCAAGTGTTCCATCATCCTTGTGCCTGAAGAAGTACCCCGGCACCGTATTCTCAAACGATGACTTAGCCACGTCATATACGTGATTGTACACCACATCCATCACGACTCTCACCCCTACCCTATGCAATGCCATCACCATCTGCTTCATCTCCTTGATTCTTACAGCAGGGGTAAACGGGTCAGTACTGTAGCTTCCTTCTGGCACATTGTAGTTGACCGGATCATATCCCCAATTGTATTGATGGATATTTGCTGCACTCTTGCCCGTCACCATACAGTCTTTAGAATCATGCTGTACACAAGTTACGACAATCGACTCGTCTATTGACCCAAAGTCGTATGATGGCAATAGATGCACATGAGTTATACCAAGCTGTGTCAAGTGGTCTATGCCTGTAGGATGTCCGTCGTCAGTATGTGTGCCATGTTCTGTCAATGCGAGATATTTGCCTCTATGCCTTATTCCTGACGAGATGTCTGCAGAATAGTCACGATGATGCATTTCGTACAAGACAATCTCTGAATAAGACGAGAGTTCTGGCGACTTGTCCTCACTCCAGCCATCAGGGTCGGTAGACTTCAAGTCCAGTATCTGTGCTCTGCCACCATTCACTCCAACAGACTTGGCAAATATACCAGGAGTTTCATCCAACCACTTGTTGTTGACCTGCACTTGAAAAGTATAAAACTTCCCGTTCCAATCGCCTCTCACTTCGCTCCTCCACACACCATCATCACTAAGCGAAAGCTCATGTGTATACAGAGGCTGTCCTCCTTCACCGTACTCATATATGTGGACTACTACGGCATCAGCAACAGGTGACCAAAGATTAAAACCAAATCTATCGTCACCCATAATCTCCATTTCCTCTATACTGCCGTCAGGTACTGGATAATACTCCATGTCCTCACCGTGCTCAGATATAAAAGATGCCGACAACGCTTCCATCTGTTATTATACTCTTATACTTACAAGAATGTTCGCTTAGCATAATCACTTTTCAGCGACAAAGTTAGGAAAAATTATTGCAAGCCAGCACACATCAACCTAAGAATTACCTTTATTAACTATTGGGATTGACTAAAGGCAAACGCAGTTATTGATTTGTTAATAAAAAGATGTATATTCGCAGGCGAATCATAAACCAGCGAAAGCCTCATCAATAACACATATATGTCGGACAAGATGACACCCGAACAAAGGCACAACTGTATGGCGAGCATTCACTCCAAGAATACTCGTCCCGAGATGATTGTGCGTAAGTTCCTGTTTCATCAAGGTTTTAGATACCGTATACATGTCAAGCAGTTGCCTGGCTCTCCAGACATCGTGATAGTAGGATTGAGAACTGCAATATTTGTCAACGGCTGCTTCTGGCATGGGCATGAAGGGTGCGGACTGTATGTTATGCCAAAGAGTAACGTCAGCTTTTGGCAAAAGAAGATTGAGCGCAATAGAGAACGTGATGCCGCCAATCGAATCCATCTAAAAGAACAAGGATGGCATGTAGTCGAGATATGGGAGTGTCAGCTTCGCCCAAAACAAGCGGAGCAAACCATGAAGGGCTTGCTCCGCACACTTAATCTTATTGTCCTCGACAACCATCACGCAAGTATCAGCTACGACCTTGGCTCCCATGAAGATGAAGGTCTAATGGTGGCTGAAGACGACGATATTTATAATACTACTTCAAAAGATCATCAAGAGCTGACTTAACATCGCCACCTGCATTCTGACCTGCTACATCATTGTGACGATACTCCTGACGAGGACCACGCTGACGGCGCTCGTTGCGGTCACCACGGCCACCCTCTGGACGAGGACGACGCTCACGCTGAGGACGCTCTACGTAGTCTGCAGGCTTCTCGATGAGTACTCGACGAGAGAGCTTAAACTTGCCAGTCTTTGGATCAACCTCCATCAACTTGACGTCTATCTCATCACCTTCGCTAATACCAGCCTCTTCTACAGTCTCAAGACGCTTCCAGTCTATCTCGCTGATGTGAAGGAGACCGTCCTTGCCAGGGAGGAACTCTACGAAGCATCCGTATGGCATAACAGAACGTACCTTACCATGATATACCTCACCAACTTCTGGGATAGCAACGATAGCCTTAATCTTAGCCATTGCAGCCTCGATAGCATCCTTACCAGGAGCGCTGATCTGCACCTTACCTACACCATCAACTTCCTCTATAGTGATTGTAGTCTGAGTATCTTCCTGCATCTGCTGTATGATCTTACCACCAGGACCGATGACTGCACCGATAAACTCCTTAGGTATGATAATCTGCTCGATACGTGGTACGTGTGGCTTGAGTTCTGCACGTGGCTCAGATATAGTCTTCATCATCTCACCCATGATGTGCTCACGACCAGCCTTTGCCTGCATGAGAGCCTTCTCAAGTATTTCGTAGCTAAGACCATCACACTTGATGTCCATCTGAGTTGCTGTAAGGCCATTCTTTGTACCAGTAGTCTTGAAGTCCATATCACCAAGATGGTCTTCATCGCCAAGGATATCAGAAAGTACTGCGTACTTGTCCTCTCCAGGATTCTTAATAAGACCCATTGCGATACCAGCTACAGGATTTTTGATTGGCACACCAGCGTCCATAAGAGCGAGGCAACCGCCACAAGTAGTAGCCATTGATGAAGAGCCGTTTGACTCAAGAACGTCTGACACTACACGTACTGTATAAGGATAGTCCTCTGGAATCTGTCCCTTAAGACCACGCCATGCAAGATGACCATGACCAATCTCACGACGGCCAACTCCACGCTGAGCCTTAGCTTCACCTGTTGAGAATGGAGGGAAGTTATAGTGGAGGAGAAACTTCATGTAATACTTCTCGAGCGCACCATCCACGAGCTTCTCATCGAGCTTTGTACCGAGAGTACAAGTAGCGAGAGCCTGAGTTTCACCACGTGTAAATATTGCAGAACCGTGAGGACCTGGCAGTGGAGAAGCCTCACACCAGATAGGGCGTATCTCTGTAGTCTTACGGCCATCGAGACGAATACCTTCGTCAAGTACGCAACGACGCATTGCGTCACGCTCAACGTCATGATAATAACGGTCGATGAGAGCATTCTTCTCAGCAAGTTCATCTTCCGTCATATCTGCATGAGCTGCGGCGTAAGCCTCCTTATAATCTTCGCGAATCTTTTCAAAAGCTTCTGCACGAGCATGTTTCTCAAGAGCCTGCTTAGTAACGTCATAAGCTGGCTGATAGCACTGAGCCTGAACATCAGCCTTGAGTTCGTCATCGTTGATCTCGTGGCAATACTCACGCTTCACGTCAGTACCAAGTTCCTTCATGAGCTCCTTCTGTATACGGCACTGTGGCTTGATAGCCTCGTGTGCAGCCTTGAGAGCCTCGAGGAGATCCTGCTCGCTCACTTCCTTCATTTCACCCTCAACCATCATGATATTCTCCTCTGTAGCACCGACCATGAGGTCCATATCAGCTTCCTTGAGCTGATCGAATGTTGGGTTGATTACGAACTCGCCATTGATACGAGCTACACGAACCTCAGAGATTGGGCCTTCGAAAGGAATATCTGATGTAGCGAGAGCTGCACTTGCTGCAAATCCTGCGAGTGCATCTGGCATATCTACACCATCAGCTGAGAATAAGATAACATTCACATAAACCTCTGCATGATAATTTGATGGGAACAGAGGGCGGAGAGCACGGTCTACAAGACGACAAGTAAGGATTTCCTCGTCTGAAGCCTTGCCTTCACGCTTTGTAAAACCACCAGGGAAACGACCTGCTGCTCCATACTTCTCACGATACTCTACCTGAAGAGGCATAAAGTCTGTTCCTGGTACTGCATCCTTAGCTGCACAAACAGTGGCCAGGAGCATAGTGTTGCCCATACGAAGCATCACAGAACCATCGGCTTGCTTTGCCAGCTTTCCTGTCTCGATGCTGATTTCACGTCCATCAGGCAATGAGACTTTCTTTGTAATTACGTTCATCTTTTTATTTTTAAAACATCTGAATACTATTGTACTTCTAAAAAAGTACGAAATAACGTGCAAATTTAACTAATATAAATGATTAACGCCATACGTTTAGCCAAGATTTGCTTGCCGTCGTCTAAAAAATTATGTTTTTTTAGGGAATAGTTAGTTTTTCTTCTTAATTTTGCCAAAGAAATAGCGAGCAAAACCAATATGGCACGTCACAATCCACCTATATGGTCAGCTATAGGCTATAAACAAATGTATCAAACCACACAACAACGTACAACATGAAGAAGATACTCCCATTCATAATGGCAGCCACAATAGCAGTAGGTTGCGACAACAGTCCAAAGTTTGAAGTCAACGGCACCATTGATGGTGCGGAAGACTCTCTGCTCTACCTCGAAGCCATCACTCTCGACGGAGTGCAGAAGCTCGACTCTACCAAGCTCAAGGCAGACGGCACATTCAAGTTTACCGCTGCCGCACCGACCAATCCTGAGTTTTACTCACTACGTATCGGCACAGAGCGCATCAACTTCTCCATCGACTCAACAGAGACTGTCAGCTTCAAGGCAAGCATGAAGACCATGACCCGAGAGTACAGCGTGGAGGGGTCTGACAACTGCGAGAAGATAAGGGAGATAACAGTACTACAGGGCAAACTGCAAGACAACATACTCGCCTTGTCCAAGAACGAATCGATGTATCCGGGCGACATAGCAGACAGCATCGAGTCGCTCGTCAGCGCATACAAAGAGAAGATGTGCAACGAATACATCTTCAAGCAGCCATCTGCAGCATACGCATACTATGCCGTACACCAGTCCATCATGGGAGCACAACTCTTCAATCCTGTATCTGACCGTGGTGACGTAAAGTGCTATGCAGCTGTAGCCACAGCATGGGATGCCACATACCACGAGGCAGAGCGCACCAAGCAGTTGTGCACCATGGCGATAAAGGGTATGGAGAATACCGCTCAGCCACAACAGAAGGTACTGGAGATAGACAACTCCAAGATACAGGAAGCAAACATCATAGACATTGAGCTCCCTGACGTCAACGCCAAACTCCACAAGCTCACAAGCCTCAAGGGCAAGGTGGTACTGCTCGACTTCACGCTCTATGGAGAGAAGGAGTCAGCCCAGCGTACACGTCTCATGCGCACCCTCTATGCCAAATACAAAGATCGTGGATTTGAGAT
>JAZLKQ010000298.1:0-6297 GCA_045597745.1 Bacteroidaceae bacterium
CCTCGCAATAGGTGGCGATACTTTTGTCCGCCTTCAGATTCTCCAGCTCAGACTCATCAGACGCCATATACTTACCTTCGGCAGGCATCACCTTGAGCTGTGGGTCAAACTGTGTAAAGAGTGACGCCACCATGTCCTGAAATCCGTTGAAACCAGACAATACGCATACCAGTGCGGCAGTAGCAATCGCTACGCCACACATGGATACGCCGCTTATGAGGTTGATAGCATTGTGCGACTTCTTTGCTACAAGGTAGCGCAATGCAATGTAGAGCTCAAACTTCACTTCTTCAATAGATTGTCGATATTCTCAATATAGTCGAGCGAATCATCCAGGAAGAATTTCAGCTCAGGAATGATACGCAACTGATGACGTTCCAGATTACCCATCTCATATCTTATGCGGGCAGCGTTGCTGTTGATATTCTCAAGCAGTTCAGCAGCCTTGGCAGATGGGAATATGCTGAGATACACCTTTGCAACGCTAAGGTCAGGACTCACCCTGACCACGCTGACAGACACGAGTATGCCCCTTGTCTGCCTTGTCTGCGCCTGAAAGATGTTGCTCAGGTCCTTCTGTATCAGTCGAGCTATCTTCTGTTGTCTTGTTGTTTCCATTTACAGTTTTCTAATAATTGTCATACCATCTCTAAGTGGCAATATGACCTTCTCGACACGAGAGTCAGCCGCCACAAAGTCATTAAAGTCACAGATGCCCTTAGTCTGAGGGTCAGAGTGAGGAGCAGGTTCAAGCACATGTCCATCCCAGAGCGTATTGTCAGCCAGGATAAATCCGCCCTTCCTCAAGTACTTGAGTACCATCTCATAGTAGTCAAGATATATGCGCTTGTTGCCATCTATAAATGCCAGGTCAAATGTCACTCCGAGTCCAGGCACCACATCCAGGGCATCACCTATATGCATCTGTATCTTGTCAGCCCAAGGACTACCCTTAAGCCATGGCAAGGTAAAGTCTTCGAGCTCGTCAAATATCTCTATCGTATGCAACATACCTCCCTCAGGCAACCCTTCTGCCATGCAGAGAGCAGAATAACCGCTGAACGTGCCAATCTCCAGTACATTCATCGGCCTGATCATCTCCACAAGCATCTTGAGCAATCTCCCCTGCAAGTGTCCGCTTGCCATACGTCCATAGAGCAACTTGCTGTTAGTCGCCCTATACAGCCTATGCAGGTAGTCGCCCTCAGCGTCTATATGTTGCAGGATATAGTCATCCAGATGCATATCTTCATTCTATTTGTGTTTACTTACATTATGCCCCGAAGGGCGCAGCGACGCCAGCCTTTAGCTTGACACCGTCAACTATGCATTATGCATTACTCATCAGTGCCTCAACAGCCAGCCTGTATGAGTCGAGGCCAAAGCCGCATATCACGCCGACACAGGCACAGGATATCATAGACTTATGTCTAAACTCCTCACGCTTGTGTACATTGGATATATGCACCTCCACCACAGGACACTTGATACCTCTGATAGCGTCCTGCAGCGCCACGCTCGTATGAGTATAAGCTCCGGCGTTGAGCACGATACCGTCCCAGTCAAATCCCACTTCGTGTATCTTGTTGATCATCTCGCCCTCTATATTAGACTGATAATACTCCATCTCCACTTCAGGGTACTTAGACTGCAACTCCTCAAAGTAGTCCACAAATCCTCTCGAACCATAGATGCCTGGCTCACGCTTGCCGAGCAAGTTGAGGTTAGGTCCATTAAGTACAAGTATCTTCTTCATGTATAGTATACTATTATTTCATTCGTATTCTTGCCTACAAAGATACTCGCTTTTTCCCTTATCATAAAATAAATAAAGCAAAAACAGTTAGTTTCAGATTAAATAAATATATTTGCACCTGATTTGTCACATACAATTACCATGCAAGATATCAACCAGTTACTTCGCCGCTATCATCAGTACTTACGACTGGAGAAGGCATTCTCCGACAACACCATAGAGGCATACGAGCGCGACTTGCGCAAATTCTTTGGTTTCATCGACAGTCAGTCCATCGGTATACTCGACATCCGACTCGAGCATCTGCACCAGTTTTCTGCCTCACTCATCGACATCGGCATAGTACACACATCACTCGCACGTATACTCTCTGGAGTCAGGAGCTTCTATCACTTCCTCCTGCTCAGCGACATCATAGAGACCGATCCTACCGAGCTCCTCGAATACCCCAAGCGCCCACGTCATCTCCCCGATGTACTCACCGTCGAGGAAATAGATGCCATGGAGGCTGCCATCGACCTGAGCCAGCCTGAGGGACAGCGCAACAAAGCCATCATCGAGATACTCTTCAGCTGTGGACTCCGCGTCAGCGAACTCTGCTCTCTCAAGATGTCTGACCTCTATCTCGAAGACGAATTTATACGTGTCGTCGGCAAGGGCAACAAACAGCGTCTCGTGCCTATATCACAGCGTGCCATCGACGAGCTCCAGATGTACTTTGCCGACCGATGTCACATAGACATCAAGCCAGGCTACGAAGACTATGTCTTTGTCAGTCACCGTCGCCGTCAAAGCCTCACACGCATCATGGTATTCTACATCATCAAGGGACTCGTAGAGGCTGCCGGTATCAAGAAGACCGTCTCGCCGCATACCCTGCGTCATAGTTTCGCTACCTCCCTCCTCGAGGGCGGAGCCAACCTCAGAGCCATACAAGCCATGCTCGGCCACGAGTCCATCGGCACCACAGAGATATACATGCATATCGACACCACACATCTCCGCGAAGAGATACTGCAACATCACCCACGCATCAGCAAGGGGGGATAACTAAACCTCCCCTACCTGCCTTACATGCATTTTTCAACATACGTTCGATCAAGCTTAGTCATACGGTCGATAAGGCTTAGTCATACGTATGATCAAGCTCTATCATACGGTCGGTCAAAGTTAGCAGGCAAGTGACACTTGCATTTGTTGACCACAAATCTCTCGAATTTGACGAATGTGGATGAATTGGCTTTGAGCTAAAGGTTCGTTTGATTAGTGCGATACGTGCCTTTTATACTCCCTTCAGCAAGTCCGAAAAACTAACGAGCTTAGGTTCGTGACCAGCTCCAAGCAACGCCCTCACCTTGTCCATATCCACACTCTCCGACGGGAAAGGCAAGTCCAGAGCTATGTCAAATGCTACATACACCATAGCACCTTTCTTGGTCGTGACTGTACCCTCCATATCCTTGCCAAGCATGAATATCGGGCCACTCTTCAACTGATACACGTCACACACCCTCTTGTTGGTGATGACAAGATATTGGGCAGTCATAAATCCCTCGTCCAGGTGAAGCACATTCTGCTTGCCGCCCTTCTCGTTGACTTCATCCTGTATTGCGATGCCAAATCGAGGCTTCTTCTCTATGACGCTGCGAGTATCGACGAAGTGCTGCCCCTCCTTGTTGATTACTATACACTTCACGCCATCAGCCTCCACACATGGTGGTGTATCTTCGCTTATCAACTCCTTCATCTTCGGCATAGGGTCTTCTCCCAACCCGACAGGCTCTACATAGAAGTGCTTCTCGAGTTCCTCTCGCAAAGCCTCGTTGTTGCCATCGGGATCACTCTTGTCAAGAGCCAGAGACAACACCTCATCATTGCCATACGGCGCATATACCTTACCAAGCGTCTGCTGAAAATGCTCCCTCAGATACTGATGCCCGACCGCCTTGCCCCTACGGCTTAGCATGGCGTAAAAGTCGTATTGCTCCGTCAGCACATCCTGTATCTTATTGCGAAATGTCTCACGCACACCATGTTTCCACTTCGCCTTCTCCATGCTGTTGTTGCGTGCATAGAGAGATACCACGTAGAGGAAGTTGACGTCATAGTGACACACGAGCAACGTATCACGGTCGAAGAGCCTGTTACGGAAGTGGCTGTTGATAAAGCGTGTCTTGTCCTTGTCCGCACACTCCACCTTGTCATCATAACTGAGTTCCTTGTTGAGCCTTGCGCTGATGAAGAAGTTTGGTATCACGTTGTAGCCCTCCGTCACGTCATCACGCAACTTAGGCACATTGCCGAAGTTCTTCTTGTCGTACCGCAGTTCTTCGTCATCAGAATCGTCATTCATAAATAGGTTAAGATTCCACTGTATGACATTTCTTGCGTAGGTAAACTGCTTATACACAGACTCCCTGCCCATCGACGTACTACGCTTATAGTACTTCGAGTCACCAATATAGTATATTGGCTTGTCCTCATCGTGCGTGGTCAGTCCCTTGTACGTATACATGTGGTCTACCAGTTTGCCGTCAGGCTGTTCTTTGAGCCCCTTAGGCATGTTGTGGTCGCCTATCAGCTCGTCTATGATTGCCTCAAACACTATGTTGAAGTTCTTGACGAGCAAGTACTCCTTCTGCTCAGTGCTCACATATACCTGACGGGCTTTATCAAAGAAAGCATAGCACAGTTCCCACAATCGCTGGTGCCTGTCGGAGAAGTACTTGTACTTGATCTGGCGCAGACGCACCTTGCCCATGCCGTCGAGGTATGCCTTAAACTTATGTCCCTTGATGAGCGGCACATTGCAGTTGATTGATACGGGAAATCCGTAATGCTCGTTGATATAGTGGAGTATGGAGAAGAATATGACGAGCAGTTCTTCATCAAAGTTGATCTGTCGCTTCTTGTTTACCGGGTGCAGGTATATGGCATCTCTGCCATGCACTATGGCATCAGTCGTAGCGATGGTACGAGTCCAGTTGATCTTGTGATAGCCCGCATGTATATTGCGCAAGACAAAGAAAAAGAAGTTCTGATTGTCCTTATTAAACTGCACCAGCGACAGCAATATATCGAGAAACGTGTTGCTCATTCGCCTGCCTCCCATGCCTACCTCCGCTATCTTCTTGTGATAGACAATACTTGTCTTGTCGCCCCTGTCGTCATGAAATACAACTATAGCTCTATATATCCATACTGCAAGCTCATAGATAAAGTCCTTCTCCTGCTGTGACATCGGATTGTGAACATCAAGATTGATGATATCCTCTGGTCTGTACTTGCCAAATACCAGTTCCTCACCATCCTCACCCTCCAGCAGCACCTTCGGAAGGATAAACACGCAGTCACGCACACTGGCATCGGTATTGTAGAAATAGCCGACATAGTTCACGCTGACATACCCTTCGACATTCTCCAGAGCGTCAATACCCTTGAGCACGTCCTTCACGTCAGCTGCCGCGTACTTATATTCTTCTATGATGATGCGCATAACTATTCAATCGAAAGACCAAGATTGAGTTCTTTGTTCATTCTCTTTAAGAGTCTGTGCTGACTATCAGTACCGCTTAGTACATAATAGCCATCGACTTCATAATACTTGTAAACTCCTTGATCTGCAATTTTCTTATTTGTAATAAGAGGCAGTGTTTTGTTAAGACGAGAATACATTTTTCCGAATGGCAAAGCCTTATCAAGACCTATTTTTTGCAAAGAAGCAACGTATGTTTCCCATCCACTACCTTCGCAAATTA
Organism: Bacteroidaceae bacterium; assembly: GCA_045597745.1. Classification (GTDB taxonomy): domain Bacteria; phylum Bacteroidota; class Bacteroidia; order Bacteroidales; family Bacteroidaceae; genus Minthosoma. The sequence continues at coordinate 5,515 of JAZLKQ010000298.1, forward strand.
CTTCTCCATCAGGGAATGTAACTCTATAAGGTGCATTTGTGTCAGAAACTCTTGCTCCATATTCTTCATATTCTTCGCCATCTTCATCTTCTTCATCAAAGTCTTCTTCTACAATCTCGACACCGAGATTTGTCAAGAACAACTCAACCTTATCCTTCTGTACAATGGCATTTCCCTTCATATCAGACTTATAGAACTTGCCGAAAGAAAGTTCTGTGCCGTCAACATCCTTGAAGAATGATCCTTCAAAGCCGTTGTTCTTGAACACATCATTCCAAAGATAGAAGATTACCTTCCCCACGAACTTTTCAGCAGATATAATACCATCGTTAGCCTTGCAGAAGAAGAAACCGAGTTTCTTGTCCTCTGATTGTGTTGCTTCACCGACTTGTGCATTTATCTTTTCAAGGAATGACCACCAGTCGAACTTTTGGGTTGCACCTTCAATCGCCCATTTGATTTCGTGACCATTCTCGTCAAAGCCCTTGCCAATAGGCATATATTGCCATTCCCAACGACGTTTGAAGGCAGAGTCAATTGGGAAAAGACTCTGATCACTGGTGTTCATTGTTGCCCAAATGTAGAGGGTATTAGGCAGCAGAAGGATGTCTCCATCCAATACCTCTTTCACTACATTACGTCCTTTATAGTGCTGGTTAATGCTGTCTGCATTACCTATGTTCATACCCTTAAATGCCTTTTCAAGCTGCTTCTTCATATCCTTATCAGCATTGATAGGATAAACAGAGAAGCCATAGTCGTTACGGTCAAGCAACTGGAATA
>JAZLKQ010000299.1:0-2783 GCA_045597745.1 Bacteroidaceae bacterium
CCTTCCTTGAGAGCCTCTTCATACTTATCTATATACTGTATATCCATATTCTAATCAATATTCATCATCCAATGATTATCAGCACGTTACTATCCCCTGTATATATTTCTGACATTCTTGTCAAGCAATAGTATAGAGTACGTCGTCAGTACACTCACCCAGTCCCATACTTGCATGGCTACAAAGAACGACAAGTTCTCCCAATTAAATAGAGACACTATAGAGAGCGCACAATATTGAATTTCAACTGTTGACTTCCCTTCTCCATATCCAGGCTAATACATGTATAGTACACCCGCACGACCACTCGCACGTACTCATACATGCGGATGTCACACGCCACAGCACCATACTACTCCACTGGTTCAGTAGGGAGTTCTGGGCTGTATATCTCGTGGAGGTCTACTATGTCGAGCGCACCAAACGAGCCGTTCTTCTTCGTGATATAAAACTGTCCTGTGTTCGAACGATATACATTGTCAAATTCATCGCCAAACAACACCTTGCCGAAACTGTCAATGATACCATTCTTACCACCACGAGTCGTGAGGAAGTAGTTGTTGTTGGCACCTATCGGGCGGATGTCAAAGTAGTTGAGTTCGGTACACTGCTTGCCTGATATCGTGATGAGTCCCTTGCTTGCACCACGTTTCACCATCAGTACGTTAGGATTGGTAGGTATGGTCTCGATGCCCTCATACTCCACGTCCGTGAGCTGGTTGAAATAGTTGTCCGCCAGTCCCCACAACCCGTCGATGCTGACGAGTATACGAGTGCTTGACAGTATCTTCATGTCATGATAGATAGGCTTGACCTGCATCTTGCCGCTTTCGGACAATGTGCCATAACGTCCGTTGAGCTGTACCATAGGCACGCCCAACTCGTTGCTTATCACTATCTTGTCCATCGTTGGCTGTATGAGTATGGTACCCCTGGCGCTCATCGTGCCGTACTTGCCGTCGCGTCGTATGATGTAGAAGTCGTTGGAAAGCGCCGACTGTATGTCATCCATCTGGCAAGGTATGATGATATTGTAGTCCGAATCCATCACGCCGTACTTACCATTGAGCTTGACAAACGCTATGTTGCCCGAGAAGTCACCTATCTCTTCATACTTTGGCGGTACTACAAATCGGCTATAATTGTCTATCAATCCCCATTTGCCGCCCACACATACAAGTGCCTTCTTGCCCTTGAATGGCATTGCAGCCTCAAATACTGGCTTGATGATCATCGACCTCTTCTCGTTGGCATAACCCCACTTGCCGTCCTTCTGCATAGGCATGAGCACACCCGACGCATCCTTGTCGGAGAGTGGCTTGAGCTTTGGCAACTGTGCCATCATCACTGTCGTCATGCACATCACCATGAGCGACACAATTATCTTCTTCATATTATAGATGTTTCATTATCAGGTCGTTGTATGCACAACTATTGTCAGTCAGTGCATCAACGAACTATTGTTGTAAAAATGTAAAACTGCAATATTGTAAACGCATCCCCACTACTTACTTTCTCCTCATCTCCTCCATGATCGTCACAGCACGCCTGCGTGTCTCCTTGTCGAGCGCATACGTCATGACCTCCTTGCGGTACTCACGTGATGAAGTACGGGTAAATCTCTTCGCCATGATGATAGCGAGGTGGTTGGACACAGGGGCAAATCGTACGTTGTCCATCTGCAGTTTGGACAGATACCCCTTGACAAAGTCCACGTCTTCACTCGCCAGCACATCCTCGTAGAGAGCCATATCCTCGGCGGTCGTCCAGTGGTTGTGCAGTATCTCGCCCGATATAGCCTGTATATCATTAGCCGACTTATAGTTTGCCACAGCGTTGTGATAGTCCTTACGAGCAAAACAATCCTCTGCCGTCATAGTGTATATCAGATACTTAGCATCATTGTCATACTTGCTGTTAGGATATTTGGCACGGAAGTCATTGAGCGCCTCTATCTGTCCGACGGACCGTGCCTTGTTCCACGCCTCATCGCACATCATCTGCTCTATGACAGCATTAGCTTCACCATCATACAGGTGCGCCTTAGTTCTGCTGAGGTACTCACGATATGCCGATATAGTGCCGATGGACTTCGTCGATTCCCACATGTCGATGTCCTCGAGGCGTCGGCGCGCATCGCTGCCATGGTTGCTGAGCGGATAGTTGCGCATAAACTCACGCATAGCATCAGCCGACCCCCTGTCGCAAGCAGCCTTGTATGCATCGTCCTCCTCCTTCTGCCTCTCCTCGCTGATCTGCTGCTCAGACTTGATACGTCCGTCGAGCACAGCTTCGCAGTAGGCACGTTTCTCCCTCGCCCACTCGTCGTCAGAAGCGTAGTTGAGCATACGATTGGCCATGTCGAGTGCGTTCTGGTACTGTCCCAACTTGAGATAGCAGTTGACCAACAACTTGAGGGCGCGCTGGTTGCTACGGTCCTCATTGAGCACGTCGAGCAGTATAGACTCAGCCATCGAGTATTCGCCCTGTCCCACATAAGATACAGCCTCACGTATCATCGCATCGATGTCGTCAGCGCACTCTACAGGCACACGGCCATATATGTTGGCTGCCCTTACCTGTGGTGAGAGGGCTGCCATCAACAATGATATTATAATAATGTGTCTCTTCATAATGTGCAAATTTATGTGTTTCCATTCACATTTACAACTAACGAGAGCAAAAATAACTATCACAGTGCACATATTGACTGACTATCAACTTGACTGCCATTTCACATACAGCATATATACCATATTTCAACATACGTTCGATGACGCTTC
>JAZLKQ010000300.1:0-3763 GCA_045597745.1 Bacteroidaceae bacterium
TTGCCTACAGAACGCCAGTTGGCAGCGAACTCTCCAAGTATTATTGGACAGCCATTGTTGACAAACTTCTTGCACATCTTGTCAAACTGGCTCTGTACTGAAGACTCCTCACCGTATGTGCTGTTGTACTTGGCGTATGTACCTGATGGTATGTGGTTGGCACTACCCCAGAACCAGAATGGCTGATTGTTCTCCCACACGCCTGTGAACTGTGGTGGGTCATAGTAGTGTACCTCCATCATGAGGCGACCTGACACCTTGTCGACTGGCAATGCAGTATAGTACTTGTCTGTATTGTCTATATTGGTAGATGGTCCCTGTACTACGAGCGTACGTGTAGCGTTGTTGCCTCCAGTGGCACGCACAGCGTCGACGAAGTCCTGCTCATACTTGATGAGGTTGGTAGTGGCTGTCTGACTGCTTGCGTTTGGCTCGTTGAGACCTGCGAAGAGAAGGTGCTCGTCATAGTCACGAAACTCTGTGGCAATCTGTGTCCAGATGCTCTTGAGTATCTTGGCGCGGCCAGCATCGTATGTAGACACATTCTGCTCAAGCCATCCACCATCCCAGTGGTCGTTGAGTACGACATATAGTCCGTCGTTGATACAATAGTCCACTATCTCCTTGACACGAGCCATCCACGCCGCATCTATCTTGACGTCGGTAGAGTTGTTGACATGTCCCATAACCCATGCTGTAGGTATGCGGACCGAACGGAAACCTTGAGCCTTGACAGCATCAATCACTGCCTGAGAGGTCTTTGTCTTCTGCCAGTACATCTCTGCACCGAGCCCTCCATCGTTGGTAAAGTTATTGGCATTGTTTCCAGCCTCAAGCGTATTGCCGAGATTCCAGCCAGGATACATGTTCTTCGCTATCTCGTAGGCTGTTGGCAACTGGGCATATCCCATCATGGCATACGCTACGAGAGCACAAGCAAGTAGTAGTCTTTTTTTCATATTATAGTTCGTTATATGTTGATTTATTTCGTGAATGCAAATATACGATAATACTTTGAATGCAAGACATTATCGCATATATGATTGTATAAAAGTTAATTAAACTCAATTTTGTCCTCACTATCACCCGACAACGTCTTCTTGCCCACTCTACCCTTGACCTCTACATGTTGCAGTCTGTTGGCATAGAGCGACAGGTCGGAGCAATGTAGCTTGAAGCTTGCCATAAGCATCTGTTCGAGTCTGATATCCACATGATCTGCACGTATCGTGACGTTGTCTCTAAACACGTTGCAGTCATAGATGTCTATGGCAAACTTACCGCTAACATCCGCATCTCCGCTCAGGTTGGCCTCACCGCAATGACGTATGCGGTAGTACTCGAGGTTGGGCACATACACTCTCGCCTCATGTATACGATGCTCCGGCAGGGAGTCGACGGCAGCTATACGCAGCATACCATCATCAAGACTCACTCGGCTGTCGCTGCAGTCTACCGGCTTGCCGTCGATACTGACTGACAAGGTATCACGAAGGAATACTACGAGTTTGGCGATGCCTTCTGCATGTAGCGAATGAAACGACGTAATGTCTGCTGACACACTGTCTGTATCTGTCACAGTAACTGATGGAGCCGGCTCGTCTATGACAACCTTAGATTTGTCGCCTGTACATGAGGACAGACACAGTATATACGAGAGGATGATAATAGGTAAAAGTCTCTTCATCTGAGTTGGTATGAAAGGAGAAAGGACTTAATATATAAAGAAGAAAAAGGGGAAGCGGGAACACCCGCTTCCCCCACACATATTATTAACTGTCAGTATTACAACTTACCAGGAGTTATAACCTTATTGATACTTACCTTGACCTTGTCAGTATCTACGAGATCCTTCCAGAGGTCATAGAGCTCGATAGTCCATACCACAGCGCCCTCACATTGGTCTGGGAGAATAGCATATACCTGGTATGTACCGTCGCCAGTCACAGTAGCAGAGCCGTATGATGTACCGCCCCAGAATTGAGGATTCCAGTCTGCGTCAGCAAATGAGAGCTCGGTCTTGTAGCTTGCTGATGCATCAGGCTTGAGGTTGCCATCGATGCCACTGATAGAGAACTCAACGAAACAAAGACCTATGAACTTGAGCGAGTTGTTGTACCAACCCTTAGCCACTGAACCGCCATTGCCATACTCGTTGTATATCTCAATACGTCCGTCAACAGTGTTACCGTCCTTATTCTGGAATGATACTGGAGCTGGGTTGATGATCTGCTCAACGTCTGTATCGAATGCAATGCTTACAATCTCAGCCTTGATCTTGCTTGGATCGACAGCATCATTAGCAAGACCATCAATGTCTATTGTGAATACGACAGCACCTGTAGCTGGTTGCTCTGTCTCCATCCAGACAGCATATACACCATCACCCTTAATCAAGGCATCGTACTTAGTCATCTCAAATTTTGACCAATACTGTGCAGGACCCCAGTTTGCTTCATTGTACTCAAGACCTGCAGCGTGAGTTTCAGGAGCACCCTGCTTCATGTTGTCATCGATACCTGATATGCGGAATGTGACAACCATGTTCTTGTCGAACTTGATAGATGAAGGGGCGATGCTTGGATCATTCTTGCTTTGACCATACTCATTGTAAAGCTCAATACGGATACGTCCATTGCCTTCAAGGTCACCTACGATCAACTTAGAGTTGTCGACATCCATCTTAGCATACTTGCGTACTGTACGTACTCCGAGACCAAGAGAGAGCATTGACACTGAGTTGGCAGCACCGTCGGCAGAGAGCTTGAGTGACTGACCATAGATGCCATTGATAGGGCTCACACTACCCGACCAGTAGTAACCCTCGCCATTGTTGACTGACTCAAGACCATTGCGATAGCCTGTGAATGGGAGGAAGATAGAGTTGCCGTTGCTTGCTGTGAAACGGATACCATTGACACCGTTGACTGTCTCTGCAGTCTGAGTTGTCTTTGCGATAAGCTCTTCCATCTGCTCTGCAGTAGGAGATGCACTCTTCATTAGGGCGTCACCATCAATATTGAGGTTTGCTACGAAGTCATCGTCTGTGCCAGCGATGTCCCAAGGAGTATACTCGTTGACATCAGCAGACATGTTGAAGAATGACTGGTCGCCAAATCCTGCAAGAGCACCAATCTCGCTCTCAACTTCTGCACCGATGTTGCACTTAGCCCACAGTACAGAAAGACCGAGGTCTACATACTCCATAGTCTGCTCTGCTGTAGTGAATGACTGAGTAGTACCGAGCATGTAGTTGTCGCCTACCTTTGAGTAAGCGGCAAAGTAGTATGTAGTTCCAGGGAGAAGGCCTGATACAACATTGCTGAATGTAGCAGATGCTTCAGCTACAGGAACATCAATGCTGTTGACAAGTGAACTCTCGTTGCTCAACTTAAATCCTATAGCTGTTGCAGACATATCGGCATCTGCACCACTAACCTGACCGTTGAGGGTAGCCTTGCATGATGACACCTCAGTTGCCTCTGCAGTTGCAACGTCTGCATCTGTAGCGACGAAAGACTTGACTTCACCGTACTTTGTCACTCTACCCTGCAGAGTAACGTATGTAGCGTAATAATAAGTTGTTCCCTCTACAAGACCAGAGAGTACGGCTACTACATTGCCCTCAGAGTCTATGGTTCCTGACTGCTTGCTGCCACCAACAGTAGGATCAGCGCTTGTACCGTACACTGTACCTACCTGATAAGAGCTTGAAGACAGACTTGTAAGGTCCTGCACGTTACCTGTAGTCACCGCAGAGATG
>JAZLKQ010000301.1:0-12318 GCA_045597745.1 Bacteroidaceae bacterium
GACATTCTTGCCCCTCCTCTTCATATACTCCCACATCGCAAGCGAAGAGCCTATAGCGTCTCCGTCAGGGTTGGTATGACATGTGATAACCACATTCTTCGATCTGTCTATCAACTGCTTTACCGCCTGAGCCTCCTGCACCGTAATATTCCTGTAATTCATCGTTTTCTTCCTGGTATTATAGTTATGGACCACCATACTTTACGCTTCTCTCTGCAAAGATATGGATTTCTATCGAGAAATACAACAATACTACTCCAACAAGTATATATAAATAAGGAGTAAGCATGAGCCATCAATTCACATTTAGAAGATAACCAATGAACAAAAAGCGATATTTTGCTTGGCAGTTCTAATAGATTTGAGTATTTTTGCAACAAGATTTGAACATTTCGACAAAGAGAATTGAACATTTCGATAACAAGAATTAAACATTTCAATAATAAGAATCAAGCAATTAAATATCACATAATCAACAATATGACATATACACGAAAACAATACTATACATTAAAAAATCGTATTACAGAACCTCGAATGTTCATACAAGTAATAGCAGGTCCAAGACAAGTAGGCAAATCTACTATGGTTGCTCAAGTGTTGAGAGATATTGACATACCATATACATTTGAAGTGGCAGACTCCATAGTACCATCAGATACAGACTGGATACGCCGCACTTGGGAGGCCGCACGTTCAACAATGCTGTTGCAAAAACATACAGAGCACCTTCTTGTGATAGATGAAACACAAAAGATAGAAAACTGGAACGAAGCCGTAAAGCGTGAATGGGATGCAGACACACTAAAAGGCATCAACATCAAGGTCGTACTACTCGGGAGCTCTCGTCTACTGATACGCAAAGGCCTGACCGAATCGCTCGCAGGTCGCTACGAACTAATTCGTCTCGGTCATTGGACATACAAGGAGATGCACGACGCATTCGGCATGACACTCGACGAGTATATATACTTCGGAGGTTATCCAGGATCTGCACATCTTATCCACGACATGAAACGATGGAAGAGATATATCAAAGACTCTATAGTCGCACCAGCTATTGATAAAGATGTCATAATGACTTCAAATATATACAAGCCAGCACTAATGAAGCAGTTATTCGAACTCGGATGCAGTTATTCAGCTGAGCTTCTCTCGCTTACAAAACTCATGGGGCAACTCCAAGATGCTGGCAATGTGACCACATTAGCAGGATACCTTGAAATACTAAGCGAGTGCAATCTGCTGACTGGTCTCCAAAAGTATGCAATAGACAATGCCCGCAAATACAATTCCATCCCCAAATATCAAGTATACAACAATGCATTGATGACAGCATACAATGGTCGCACATACGAAAAAGACCGCATCAATCCTGAGACATGGGGGCGATGGGTAGAGAGTGCCGTAGGCGCATACCTCTTGAGCATAGAAGAAGAACTGGGTTACAAAGTGCACTATTGGCGAGAGAAGAGCGATGAAGTAGACTACATCATAGCCTACGAAGGCGACTGTTTAGCCTTAGAAGTGAAGAGCGGCAGAAGAGGACTAAACTCAGGATTGCCAAAGTTCAACAATATATTCCACCCTAAACGTTCACTCGTCATCGGCACCCAAGGCATTGCCATCGAAGACTTCCTGACATGTGACATTGAAGAGTTCATAATAGGATAAGATATAATCATACGGACAGCCAAAATTCAACATACGTATGACAAGCTCTTATCATACGTATGACGAGCGTGCATCATACGTATGTACACACGCTCGACATACGTATGATGCATTTTCTGGCAACAGCAGGCTACAATTCTGCAAGAGGTATATAGTACGATGTCGTGCGTGTATATAATAAATAAGGTGTTATTATTGCTCCTTTATAAATTATTTCGTACTTTTGCATCAAAATCATATTTTGCAAGGTCATGAAGAAAGTAATCATCATAGCGTCTGTCATACTGCTCATAGTCATACTGCTTGCGGGCGGAGGCATCTGGTGGTACAAGCAACAGCTGGATGAGCAGGTGGCGCAAAACCAGGAACTGCAGGAGCTGGCTGAGTTGGACAAGAAGGAAATGGAGGACCAGTACCGCCAGTTTGACATACAGTATGGTGAGTTGCAGAAGTCTCTGAAGAATGACTCTCTCTTTGCACAGATTGAGGTGGAGCGTCGTCGCACTCAGCAGTTGCTCGAAGAACTGGAGCACACAAAAGCTACTGATGCCAAGGAAATTGCTCGTCTCAAGAAAGAGATAGCATCGCTGAGAGCCGTCCTTCAGTCGTATATCATACAGGTGGACTCGCTCAACAGTCTCAACAAGTCTCTCGTGGCTGAGAATACGGTGATACGTCATCAGGTGGAGGAGGCAAACGTACGTATCAACGACTTGTCGACTGAGAGAAACAATCTCAAGGACAAGGTTGACCTCGCCGCCCAACTCTATGCGACCGGCCTGTGGATTGCGCCAAAGAACAAGAAGAGCAAAGACACTCATAAGGTAAAGGAAGTGCGCAAGTTTGCCTTTGGATTTACTATCGTAAAGAATATCACTGCATCAAATGGCGAACGCACTCTATATGCCCGTATAGTAAAGCCTGATGGCAACGTACTTGGCAAGCATGGTACCTTCCCTTACGAGAATACGACTCTCGAATATACTGAGAAGAAATATATAGAATACACGGGAGAGGAGATGAAGATTACGATGTATAGCGACCTCGAGGAGTATGTCGAGGCAGGCACATACCACCTCTTCATCTTCGCCGACAAGCAGATGATTGCCCAGACAACATTTACTCTGGAATAGCCCCACACCACCCCAAAAGGGGGACATTGATATAGGGCATGGGTTGGATAAACAAAAACAAAGACAAAGATGCAGATAGTATCACCATCACTTCTCGCCGCCAACTTTGGCAACTTAGAGAAAGACATAGACATGATAAACCGTAGTGAGGCGGAATGGCTCCATCTCGACATCATGGACGGAGTGTTTGTACCAAACATATCGTTTGGTTTTCCAGTACTCGAAGCCGTTGCAAAGCTCTGCAAAAAGCGTCTCGACGTACACCTCATGATAGTAGAGCCAGGCAAGTTTGTCAAAGAGGTTAAGGCTCTTGGTGCATACATGATGAACGTACACTATGAGGCGTGTCCGCATCTGCACCGCACTATCCAGCAGATACACGAGAGTGGCATGAAGGCTGGCGTCACGCTCAACCCCGGCACTCCGGTATGTGTACTCGAAGACATCATCAATGAGGTAGACATGGTATTGCTCATGACTGTCAACCCTGGATTTGGCGGACAGAAGTTTATTGAACATTCGATAGACAAGGTCAAGGCACTAAAGGCACTCATCGAGCGTACAGGCTCTAAGGCACTCATCGAGGTAGATGGTGGAGTCAACGCTGAGACTGGCAGACGACTTGCAGAAGCAGGTACTGACGTGCTCGTTGCTGGCAGCTATGTATTTGGTTCGGCTGATCCTGAGGAGAAGATCAGAGGACTGAAAAACTTATAAAACAATATACAATTGGGCACAAATAATGAAACGAACACGAACCACATTCGAGAAATTCGTGCTTAATGAACAAACGAACACGAATAGCACGAATCAAACGAATCTTTAGTTCGGTGAGGCAAATACATCCACATTCGAGAAATTCGAGAAATTCGTGGTTAAATGAATAAAGATTATTATTCGTTGTGTCAAAAAGTGTATCATTACCAAAACTTATAAACGACGTTATATCACATATATATTTTTAATTACATCTACATGAAGAAAGTATTATGTTACATAGTTGCAGTCATCACCGCAATGAGCACGATGATGACCATGCAGTCATGCAATGATGGCGAGACATACGCTGACAAGAAGAACAGAGAGAAGAATGCCATCAGGAAGTTTCTTGACGATAACGAATTTGTTGGCAAGATAAAGGTTATCAACGAAGCACAGTTTAAGGCTCAGGGCTCAACGACCAATGTTGCCGAGAATGAGTTTGTACTCTTTGAGGACAATGGAGTATACATGCAGATAGTGCAGAGGGGCGAGGGCAAGACTCTGGACGAAATGTCAGGCGAGACAACCGACGGCACTATATCCAAGACCATACTCTGCAGATTTCTCGAGTATGACATAGAAGACGCAGACACTACATACACCAACTACTATTCATCTACTATCGTAGACAAGATGGTATGTACATACAACAAGCGTGCACGCAGTTATACAGCGTCATACACTGAGGGCTACATGATGGCATACTACAAGACGGCAACAGTGCCTCAAGGATGGCTCAAGCCTCTTGACTATATCGGACTGACTCGCAGCAGCGGCAAGATTGCCAAAGTACGTCTCATAGTGCCTCACTCGTCTGGCACAAGCAATGCATCCAACTATGTATTGCCTTTCTACTACGAGATCAGTTATCAGTTAGGACTATAAAACAAATACTCAATAAATCATGTCACTTATCAAATCAATCTCCGGCATACGCGGAACAATAGGAGGTAAGGCTGGTGAAGGTCTTAATCCTCTCGACATAGTAAAGTTCACATCAGCATACGCAACACTCATACGTCGTACAACAAAGGTAGAGTCCAACAAGATTGTAGTTGGACGTGACGCACGAATCTCTGGTGAGATGGTGAAGAACGTAGTATGTGGCACACTCATGGGAATGGGCTTTGACGTAGTCAACATAGGGCTTGCCACTACACCAACCACAGAGGTTGCAGTCACTATGGAAGGTGCATGTGGTGGTATCATCATCACTGCAAGCCATAACCCACGTCATTGGAATGCGCTAAAGCTGCTCAACGAGAAGGGCGAGTTCCTCAACAAGGAAGAAGGCAACGAAGTACTTGCCATTGCAGAAGCAGAAGACTTTGACTATGCAGATGTTGATGGCCTCGGCAAATATATCGAGGATGACTCATACGACCAGAAGCATATTGACCTCGTACTCGGTCTTGACCTTGTAGATGTACCTGCCATCAAGGCTGCAGGATTTAAGGTCGCCTTTGACTCCGTCAATTCGGTAGGTGCCGTGATACTCCCAAAACTCTTCAAGGCACTCGGCGTCGAAGACGTGACACCTCTCTATGACGAGCCATCAGGTGACTTCCAGCACAACCCAGAACCACTTGAGAAGAACCTTACCGACATCATGAGCCTTATGGCAAAGGGTGGCAACGACGTAGGATTTGTAGTTGACCCAGACGTAGACCGCCTTGCTTTCATCTGCGAAGACGGCACCATGTATGGCGAGGAGTACACCCTCGTGACTGTCGCTGACTACATACTCAAGCATACTCCTGGCAACACTGTGAGCAATCTCTCTTCTACTCGTGCACTACGAGATGTGACTCGCAAGTACGGCATGGAATACAATGCAGCCGCTGTTGGCGAAGTAAATGTCGTGACCAAGATGAAGGACACCAACACTGTCATCGGCGGTGAAGGCAATGGCGGTGTCATCTACCCTGCCGCACACTATGGACGTGACGCACTGGTAGGCATCGCACTCTTTCTTAGCCACCTCGCTCATGAGCGACAGGCCAACCCTACGCTTACTGTAAGTCAGCTTCGCAAGACTTATCCAGAATACTTCATAGCAAAGAATCGTATAGACCTTGACGCTTCAACCGACGTTGATGCAATACTTGTCAAGGTCAAGGAGATGTACGCTAACGAACCTGGTACTGAGGTCAACGACATTGATGGCGTAAAGATAGACTTCCCTGACAAGTGGGTTCATCTGCGCAAGTCCAACACAGAACCAATCATCCGTGTATACTCCGAAGCATCAACTATGGAGGCGGCAGACGAGATTGGCAAGAAGATCATGGACGTGGTATATGCTATGAAGTAACTGACGTATCGACCGATTAACAACGGAGACTGCTCTGGTCTCTCTCATAAAGAAAACGCAAGCGTACAGAAAATGGGCGGAAGACTTAGTATCTTTCGCCCATTATATTTGGTAATGATATACTTTTTGGGACAACGAATAATAATCTGTATTAATTAACCACGAATCGTGTTCGTTTTATTAATTAACCACGAATCTCTCGAATGTGGTTGTATTTGCATCACCGAGCAAAGATTTGCATCATCGAGCTAAAGGTTCGTGTGATTCGTGCGATTCGTGTTCGTTTTATTATTTGTGCCCAATTATATATTGTTACATTATATTTTGTTTGTTATTCATAAATCTGCCGTTTCTCATCTCCTATACTTCTCCTCGATAGCAGAATTTATCACGTCGTATACCTGTTGCATTATCACCTTAGAGGCCTTGCCCTTACGCTCTTCCTCCGTTATCGGCTCATGTATATTGAGTTCGAGGCGACCATACGTCACGGACTTTGCATTACGGTTGAACACATCAAATGATCCGTTGATGGTGATTGGCACGATAGGAAGTCCTATCTCGTTGGCAAGCATAAATGCTCCTCGCTTAAATGTACCGAGTTGGCCGTCGTATGTACGTGTGCCTTCGGGGAATATCACCATAGACATACCTCCCTGTAGTGTCTGACGTGCCTGTGCCACAGCCTTGCCGATGGCTGATATAGAGTCTCCTACATAGATGTGGTTGGAACGGGCACATGCCAGACCGACAAACGGTATCTTGCGCAGATATTCCTTCATCATCCACTTGAAGTTGTGACCAAGATAACCATACACAAGGAAGATGTCAAAGTACCCCTGATGGTTGGCCAAGAATACGTATGACTGACGCTTGTCAAGGTGCTCCCTGCCGTTAATCTTTACCTTGATAAGAAACAACCAACAGGTGATCTTTGACCACAGTCTTGGTGCATGATAACCAAGAAAATCCTTATCTCCACACAAAGCGGCTATTATCACTGTCAATGCTGTTATGATAGTGGCAATGACAAATAACGGCAACGCTATCAGAAACGAATAAATCTTATATAATATCTTCATAATAAAAAAATAATCTATTTGCGTATACACTTAAGCGTAATGATATTGACTTCAGGCCAGGCACCATATCTGAACGGGAACATCACAGCGCCAATACCGTCACTGATATTGAGCATCTGGTCCCCTTCGGTATAGGCTCCAGACCATTCGTCATACACCAATGCTACAGGCGACCATCCGAATACCTTAAACTGTCCTGCATGAGTATGTCCTGACAATGTGAGCTGTATGTCTGTGTCTGGCAGCACTCTACGTCTCCAATGTGTCGGGTCGTGACTTAACAATACAGAAAATACTCCCTCCGGCAACCCCTTCTGTGCCTTAGACAAATCTCCCAACGAAGGGAATGGTGGCCTTCCATCATTCTCTACTCCGATGATAGCTATCGAGTCATCGCCACGACGTATCAGCTCATGTTCGTTAAGCAACAGTCGCCAACCGTATGAACGTTCACGAGCCTGCAGATCAAGTTTGTCCCGCTCCTGCTCTGCCTTGTCTGCATACTTGATATACATGCTGTAATCATGGTTGCCCATCACTGCAAAGACACCATCAGGGGCTTTCAGTCGAGACAAGTCATGCTCGAAACCATCAAGTTCACATGCCTGATGATTGACAAGGTCGCCTGCAAACAGGATGACGTCACACTTCTGCTGATTGATAAGATTGACTATATCTGTCGCATCCTTTTCATGACCTAACCTCAACGTACCTATGTGCACATCCGAGAACAATGCCATACGGTATCCGTCGAATGATGGCGGCAAATCTCTAAAGTAAAATGTCTGCTGATGGACCACATAACGGTTGCGTCCGAAGAAATATCCATAACCAAGGAGTATGAAAGCAAACAGTCCGATAGTCATGCCTACTATCTTCATCACTCTTCGTATCGGCTTTGCCTTGCCCTTGAATATCTTTGACATCAACATACCTATACCGTCAATCAGGGAGAAGAGTGTTGCCGGTGCAAGCATCATGAGAAATACTATCATAAATGTGCCTACCATCGGCTGATGATCTGCTGTCATGTCATCCTTGCCAAGCACTATAAGCATATACACAAGCAAGAATACTGACGGCAGGAAGTATAGCATACGCCATAGAGGGCGTGCCGTCCACTTCCTGACATGCGCATAGTATATGTATGCGTTGGGAAGCGCAAGCATTATGATAAGCAATATGATAATTCTAAATAGCATTATACTGTAGTACTATGTATGTATTTTCTCACTTCATCGACAGGCATACCTCTGCGTAAGGCATAGTCGGCTATCTGTGTATCATCTATCAATCCCACTGAGAAGTACTTGGCTGACGGATGTGATATCATGAGTCCGCTTACTGACGCATGTGGCATCATCATGCCATGCTCCGTAAGTCTTATGCCAATGCTCGTATAGTCACAGATGCTGTCAAGTATAAAGTTGAGCGAGACATCAGGCAGACAAGGATAGCCTACCGCTGGTCTTATGCCTGTATACTCCTCCCTGTGCAACTGGGCTATCGACAGATGTTCGTCAGCCGCATATCCCCACACTTCCTTTCTCACTTCCTCATGCAATCTCTCAGCCGCCGCTTCAGCAAGTCTGTCTGCTAATGTCTGGGCAAGCATCTGGGAGTATTCGTCATCGCCAAACAGATGGTTGATATCAGCATCTACCGACGTGGCAAAGATACCTATTGTATCTGGGACATTGCTCGACAATGGTCTTACAAAGTCGCTCAAGCATAGACAATAGCCACTCTGGTCTGGAGTCTGCTGTCTGAGCATTGGCAGTCGGACACCGCCCTCTACGATGATGTCGTCACCATCAGCATTAGCCTCGAGCAACTTGACCACTGCCCCTATACGCATATATGGTTCGAGGCGAGACAGCATACGTTCCGCTTCCTTCATCAGACGCACTGCTTCGTCTGCCTTCGGCCTCTCCTCCTCTGCCCATCCTGACACCCACATAGCCCTACATGAGTCACAACCATGCACATCTGCTATCGAGGCGTACCTGAAAGGAATGCCCCACGCATGAAAGAAGTAGCCCCAGCTGATGTAGTCTGCCAAGTCGCTGATACGGTATCTGTGTATCGCTCTTTTCATCAGCCGAACTGCAGTTCCTTACCTCTTACTCCATCTACCACGATGCCATCACAGTATGCAGTACGTCCGTTGACAATGGTACGGCGTACTCTCCACTTGAATGTACGTTCGTCCATTGGTGTCCATCCACACTTAGTATAGTAACGTCCATCCATCACTTGCCAGTTGGCATTTGGGTCGACAAGCACGAGGTCGGCATAATATCCCTTACGGATATATCCACGCTTATTTATATTATACAGAATTGCTGGATTGTGGCTCATAAGCTGAGGAATACGCTCGATAGGTAGCACTCCCTGGTCACACATCTCCAGCATGGATACAAGAGAGAATTGTATCATCGGCATACCAGACATAGCCTTCAATGCGCCTCCTACCTTCTCCTCTGCTGTATGAGGAGCGTGGTCTGTAGCAACCACATCTATCAGCCCATTATTAAGTGCCTCTCTCAATGCCTCTCTATCCTCAAGAGTTTTGACCGAAGGATTGCACTTTATCTTTGTACCGAGCTGGTCATAGTCCTCTGTGGAAAACATCAGATGAGCTATACATGCCTCGGCTGTAATCTTCTTTTCTTCAAGAGGTTTGCTTTCGAAGAGAGACAATTCTCGAGCTGTAGACACATGAGCAATATGCAGTCGTGCACCAGTTTCCTTCGCCAGCTTAACCGCCAACGAAGAGCTGTTATAACATGCTTCCACACTACGTATACGAGAGTGATAACGTACCGGGAAGTCATTCTGTCCTTTATATTTCTTCTTAAATGCCTTTATATTCTGCTCAATGATACGTGTATCTTCGCAATGTGCCATAATAAGAAGAGGTGAAGTGGCAAACAGAGTACGCAATGCCTTCTCGTCATCCACCAGCATATTGCCCGTACTGCTACCCATAAACACCTTGACGCCACACACCCTCTTAGGGTCAAGCTGAGTCAGCAGATGCACGTTGTCGTTGGTAGCTCCAAAGAAGAATGAGTAGTTCACCCTACTCTTCTCTGCAGCGAGTCTGAACTTCTCCTCGAGCAGTTCGAGAGTAGTAGTCTGCGGTATAGTATTAGGCATCTCCATATACGAAGTCACGCCACCTGCAGCGGCAGTACGGCTCTCCGTTGCTATGTCAGCCTTATAAGTCATGCCAGGCTCACGAAAATGCACATGGTCATCTATCACACCAGGCAACAGATATAGCCCCGCACCATCTATAACATTGTCATACGAAGACACATCTGTCACCTCGCCCTCTATGATGTCACAGATAGTCTCATTGTCTATGATCACCGAGCCAAGATACTTACGTCCTTCATTGACTATTGTAGCATTGCTTATTATGGTCTTCATTTATTACAATAATATTATTAAGCCTTAGGATAATTGCGGAACCATCCGTCCCATCTCAATCTCATCACTCCCCATAGCGCCTCGCTAAATATGCCACCGCTCATCTTCGACACGCCTTCCACACGATTGACGAACACCACAGGCACTTCCTTAATCTTAAATCCGCACTTATATGTAGTAAACTTCATCTCTATCTGGAAAGCATAACCCTTAAAACGTACTGCATCGAGGTCTATAGTCTCAAGTACTTTACGTTTGTAGCACTTAAATCCTGCTGTAGTATCATGTACCTTAAATCCTGTAACCATCCTCACGTACTTTGACGCAAAATATGACATAAGCACACGACCAATAGGCCAGTTTACCACGTTGACACCTGAGATATATCGTGATCCTATCGCCAAGTCATATCCCTCATCAGCACATGCGCTATAGAGTCGTGGCAAATCAGAAGGTGCATGGGAGAAGTCCGCATCCATCTCAAATATATAGTCATAACCATGAGCAAGACTCCACTTAAATCCGGCTATGTATGCAGTACCAAGACCAAGCTTACCCTTGCGCTCTACTATAAACAGACGATCAGCATATTCCTTCTGCATCAACCCCTTCACAATGGAGGCAGTGCCATCAGGTGAGCCGTCATCTATTATAAGTATATGAAAACACTTTTCAAGCGAGAAGACAGCGCGAATTATCTTTTCGATGTTCTCCTTCTCGTTGTATGTTGGTATTATGACTATGCTATCACTATCGTTCATATCGAGTCAACAAATATAGATTTCTGCAAAGATAGTTTATTTTGACTAAAAGGTCGACAAGCTTTACACACATTTTTAGCATCACAGCGAAAAAACGTCAGTACACGTTAAGCTTCCCCCGACCTTTCCATAGCTTCGAGCACCTTAAGCGCCTCTGCTACCGTACGTATATCCTGCACGACGAGATAACGCTTGTCCTTCTCATAGAGCTTACACTGTCGCGGATGCCATGACGCATAACCAATCACCTTCTCGAAAACCTCACTCTGATAGTACGTACTGGCAAAGTCCGACACGAAATACAGCATCATCTTCTGCTGTTTCATCACAGCCTTCTCAATGCCGAGACGGCACGCAGTCCACTTGAGAGGCATCACCTTGAGCAGTTCCTCACCTACTGGAGGTATCTGTCCAAATCGGTCTACCAATCGACAGCGATACTTGTCGAGAGCCTTCTCATCTGGCAGAGAGTCCAGTTCACGATACAGTCGCATACGTTCGCCACTGCTTGGCACATACTCTTCTGGGAGATATGCCTGCAGGTCACTCTCGACGGTACATTCCTCGACATACACTTCACTCATAAGTCCAGGTGCGTCTGTCTGTTGTTCTTCATAAAGACCAGCAAACTCAGTCTCACGCAGTTCCTTCACAGCTTCAGACAGCACCTTCTGGTACGTCTCATATCCGAGATCTGCTATAAATCCGCTTTGCTCCGCTCCGAGCATATTGCCTGCACCTCTGATGTCTAAGTCCTGCATGGCTATATGTATGCCAGAACCAAGGTCAGAGAAATTCTCTATTGCTTGCAGTCGACGTCTTGAGTCTACCGGCAATGCAGCAAGTGGAGGCGCTATTAGGTAGCAGAACGCCTTACGATTGCCTCGTCCCACACGGCCTCTCATCTGATGGAGATCGCTCAGTCCGTAGTTGTGGGCAGAGTTGATGATGATAGTATTAGCATTAGGCACGTCGATACCATTCTCTACTATAGTGGTGGAGAGCATCACGTCATACTCGTGATTCATAAAGTCGTACACCTTCTGCTCCAGTTCCTTAGGCTCCATCCTGCCATGCCCCACACATACTCTTGCGTCCGGCACGTGCCTATGTATCATCGCCTCAAGTTCTGGCAGATTGCTTATCTTGTTGTT
>JAZLKQ010000302.1:0-4798 GCA_045597745.1 Bacteroidaceae bacterium
GAGGCTCTTATGGAAAGTATCGACGAATTGTCATCTCCTGAAACTCTATACCTCACACCAGAAGGTGTCGTGTTCGTATACCAGGTATATGAGATTGCTCCATATTCTGCAGGACAGCCATCTGCAACTATACCTTACAGCAAGATCATGCCTTACCTCACTCAAGCCGCAAAAGACTTTATAAGTGAGTAATATATCATCTCAACTATACATTTTATCAAATAATATAGTCGTATACTTGTATATTAACTCATAATACATTACTTTTGCTGATAAATAATAAAAACATTAACCAAAACTACTTTCACAATGAAATCAAACTCACTCTCAGCAATCTCTATCAAGAGGACACTTGCAGTAGTGGCACTTATCGTGTGCACAATAGCTGCTAATGCTCAGCAAAACAGAAACTACATCAAGCAAAGCATCAAGGAATGGGGCGCATGTCGCAACGTCGCAATCACTAAGAGAAATGGTGACATTGCCATGAACGGCCGCAATGCATGTGCTTGGTCAAGTATCCCTAAAGCCCTTGAGAATGACATACGCGAACTCAACAATAAGGACGAGTATATAGATGACATCCAGCTCACAGAGAAAGGCAAGTATATCTTGCTTTGGGGAGACAACGGATTCAGATGGAATGACATACCATCAAGTCTTGAATCTCAGATACGCAAGTACAATAGAGACAAGGAAGTCGTAACATCAGTAACATTCAATGATAGTGGTGACTGGATAGTAATTACTACAAAGCATATCAACTCGTCCAGCGACGAGATCAACAGCTGGCTCAAAGACGGTATGGATAGACATGGCAAGCTATGGGCGGCATGTGTTACTGACGATGCTATGGTTGCAGTATATGAAAACGGTTATAAGTTCTTTGGCAATGTGCCAGAGACTTTGAAGGAAGCTTTAAAGAAGACTAAGCTCGATGTTTACCGTCTCAAGATTGCAGGCAATTCATGGTTCTTTGCCGACAAGAATGGCGACTACGAATACAACATGTAGACTACTTTGCTAAAGGCTTAGGCAAAGAATACAATCTATTATTGCGCATGGTGCGAAGAATGTAGCAATATTACAATGCACTACATCATCAACACATACAGACATATATTAGCAGCACTATCCCTCATAGTGCTGCTAACTGCTTGTATCAACAACGAAGATATTAAGGATATAAATACCGTTAGCACAGACTCTTCATCAGGTGTCAGCAACGAGAGCAAGACTGAGCGCATCACTCGTTTTGTCAAGAAAGCGCCTATCATGTCCAATGACATTGGCGTATATATACTTGACATGACTACCAACGACCTGATATATCATCAGCGTGAAGACTCTGCCATGGTACCAGCATCATGTGTCAAACTCATCACTCTACTCACTACATACCACACGACAGGTCTCGATCATACATTCAGGAGCAAAGTGACAACGTTGGGTACCATATCCGACAGCACTCTTAGAGGCGAGGTGATACTTGACATGGACGACGATCCGCTATTTGTGGGGTTTGGAGATGTTGCAGACTCACTATTGTGTCATGGCATAAGGCGCATATATGGGCATATCACTCTTAGACTGAAGATGGAGAAGCCACTGTCTGAAGTCATACTGTCAAAAGGCGACATTGCGTTTGACAAACTGCCTGTATTGTGTAAAGGACGCGAGTATATCGAACAAAACCTGTACGAAATGCTTGACATGAAGGGAATCACGTATGAAAGAGCACCTATAGCTATCACTTACGACAAACTTACCACTATTGCCTCTCCAACCCACTCTGTCAGGGATCTACTCCACCCTATGATCAAGTACAGTAGTAATATCTATGCCGAGCAGCTTGCCATTCATCTGCAAAGATTCGAAAAGGAACATCACATCATCGCTAACGATGACTCCACATTTATATTAAATAGGTATCTAATGCGACATCATCGTTCGTGGATATCATATTCCCCTAACGATATAGGCCGACATGATGACATCTGGCCAAGGGATTCGTACAAAGTATATGACGCCAGCGGACTATCCCAAAGCAATCGGTTGACAGCTCGACAGCTCATAGACGTATGCATAAAGGCATATCATACTCCACCATTGCACGAACTACTCATAGACAGCATGGCAATGGCTGTACCTGGTGACTCTACTGTGTGCGGATCACTATGGTCAAAACATAATGACAAGTACCGCATGAGAGGTACAGTTGCAGAAGGACGTATATACTGTAAGACAGGCACATTGCCAAGCATCGGCACATCATCACTTGCAGGATATTGTCATGCGGCCAACGGACATTGGTATGTATACGCTATCATCATCAACAACTCGCCTGTGGAAGAGGGGCGCTTACTACAAGATAGCATCTGCGTTGCTCTCGCTGAGTGATTTTCCTCCGACTAATGCCATTATTAGGAATATTATACGTAAATTTGCAGTCAACAAACGGTATGTTCTACATATCAGAACGCCCCACTCATCATGGAAGATAACAATCAATCGCCTATATATCAACGAGACGTCATAGAGTTTGTCACAGTAGCTGTGCAGTACTGTGCATATCTTGAGGACTTTGCAAGCAAAGACAGAGCAGAAGCTATAAGTACTACACTCAAGCTTTTGCCTCTGCTATATCTAAAGGGTGAACTCCTGCCACAATATGAGCTGTTGGAAGATGTCGACAGCCAAGACTTTGTGACTGAGGAAGAGTACGACTCTATACGTTCACAGATAGCCATGATCATGGGAGAGCAAGATGACTTCCTCGACGTGTTTGTAGAAGATATGAAGTATAGCGAGACACCTATACTATGTACTATCAGCGAGTGCATGGCAGATATCTATCAAGACCTGAAGAACTTTGTCTGTGCATACAAGCTTGGTACAGAAGACACCATGATGAATGCTCTTGCTATATGCAAGTCAAACTACGAATCGTACTGGGGACTAAGGCTGACAAATGTACTTAGAGCCTTGCATGAGGCAAAGTATCGTAACCTACAGACTGAGGATGACTATGAGTGACAAAGATATAGTGACGATACACCAACGATTTGACAAGGCGCAGATAGCAGCTCTTCCGAGAGTGATATTCCCTGGACGCATCATCACCATCATTGACGAGGCAAGTGCATGCAAGGCAGTAGATTATTTGCTGGCACAAGACACAATAGGTCTTGACACCGAGACCAAACCTTCGTTCAGGCGTGGAAGCAAGATGCGCAAGGTAGCTCTGCTACAAGCATCAACACACGACACATGCTTCTTGTTTAGGCTCAATCGCATAGGTATGCCACCATGTCTCATCAGACTCCTTCAGCAAGACAGCGTCAAGCGTATAGGACTATCGTTTGGAGACGACATCAGAGCACTTCATGGTAGAGAGCCATTCACCCCTGGACCATATATTGATATACAACATGAAGTCAAGAAGATTGGTATTGACGACATGAGCCTACAGAAGATATACGCCAACCTTTTCGGAGAGAAGATATCCAAGTCTCAGCAACTGTCCAATTGGGAAGCGGACTCACTGACAGTTGCACAACAGCAATACGCTTCGACCGATGCATGGGCGTGTATTCAGATATACGAACGTATACAGCAGCTTGTCAAGTCTGACAACTACAATTATATACCATATATAGAAAATTATGAATTATAAAAAGATATTTCTTAAGCCAAAGAAAGAAGAATCGCTCAACAGATTCCATCCATGGATATTCTCTGGAGCAATACACCACTATGAAGATAAGCCAGAAGAAGGAGAGATCGTAGAGGTATATACTGCCAGCGGAGACTATATCGCTACTGGGCATTTCCAGATAGGAAGTATTATGGTACGTGTACTGTCCTTTGAGCAAAAAGCCATCAACCAGCAACACTATGAAGAGCGTCTCTCTATAGCTTACGATGTACGCAAGAGTATTGGCGTGGCAGACAGTCCTGACAACAATACTTATAGGCTCGTACATGGAGAAGGTGACAACCTGCCTGGTCTTGTTATAGATGTGTATGGGAAGACTGCTGTCATGCAAGCGCACTCTGTAGGTATGCATGTTGACCGTATGATCATTGCCAAGGCTTTACAAAATGTTATGGGAGGCACGATAGACAATATATTTTACAAGTCTGAGACCACCCTACCATTCAAGGCAGACCTCGGTCAAGAAAACGGGTTCTTGCTCGGTGGAAGTACAGATGATGTCGCTATAGAAAACGGACTTAAGTTCCATGTTGATTGGCTAAAGGGACAAAAGACAGGATTCTTCGTTGACCAGAGAGAGAATCGTGCATTGCTTCAACATTATGCACAAGGTCGAAATGTCCTAAACATGTTCTGCTACACAGGCGGATTCTCATTCTACGCCATGAGAGGAGGAGCAAAGCTTGTTCATTCTGTGGACTCTTCACAGAAAGCTATTGACTTGACAAACGCCAACGTGCAGCTTAACTTCCCTGACGACGCTCGCCATCAAGCATTTGCAGAAGATGCATTCAAGTATCTTGACAAGATGGGCGACCAATACAATCTCATCATACTTGACCCACCAGCGTTTGCCAAGCACAAAGATGCACTTCGCAATGCTCTCAAGGGATATTCTCGACTCAACCAGAAAGCATTTGAGAAGATACAACCAGGCGGAATACTCTTCACATTCAGCTGTTCACAAGTTGTAACGAAGGACAATTTCCGTACGGCAGTATTTACAGCGGCAGCGGCAGCAGGTCGCAAAGTGCGTATACTTCATCAGTTACATCAGCCAGCTGACCACCCAATCAACAT
>JAZLKQ010000303.1:0-2916 GCA_045597745.1 Bacteroidaceae bacterium
ATTCTTCTATCGTGAGTTCGACCGCATAGTCCGTACATACGGCAACCATCCTTCGTTATGCCTGATGACTCCAGGCAATGAGTTGCAGAAGGACTTTGAGTATCTCAACAAGCTCTGCCGATACATGAAGGAGCGTGATCCACGTCACCTCTATGCTACCACGACATTCACCTTCGAGAAGGGGCATGGACGAGCACCTGAACCAGAGGATCAGTTTATGGTGACACAGTGGACCTCCAATGGTTGGGTACGTGGACAAGGTGTGTTTGACGAGAAGATGCCCGACTTCACCAGCGACTACAGCCGTTCGATGAAGGGCATCAACGTGCCCCTCATCAGTCATGAGATAGGTCAGTACTCTGTATATCCTAACATGCAGGAGATAAGCAAATACACTGGTACACTCCTGCCTCTCAATCTCGAAGCCATCAGGAACGACCTCGTCAGACGAGGCTTGCTCAACAAGGCAGACAGCTACACTCAGGCATCAGGACGACTGGCGGTTCAGCTCTACAAAGAAGAGATAGAACGTGCTCTCAAGACTCCAGGCTTCAGCGGTTATCAGTTGTTAGGATTGCAGGATTTCCCTGGTCAGAGTACAGCTCTCGTAGGACTTGTGGATGCATTCTGGGACAACAAGGGCTTCTGCTCCGAAGACTATTTCCGTCAGTTCTGCTCCCCTGTAGTGCCTCTCAGTCGTCATGCGAAAGCCGTTTGGCAGACGAATGAGACATTGACTACACGTCTTGAGGTGGCAAACTATTCGAGCGAAGAGATCAGCGGCAAGAAGGTTGTCTTCACATTGAGCGATACCAAGGGCAAAGTATTATACTCTGACGAATACGTGCCGTCAATACCATACGGCAAGAATACCGTCATTGCCGATGTGACATGTCCGTTAGAGAAACTCAACATCAGCGATGCCGAACGTATCATTATGGCTGTCAAGATAGATGGTACGCCTTATCACAACTCATGGAACCTATGGGTATACAACACCTCCGTGAGCCGACAACAAGTACCTGGTGTAGCTGTAACTACCTCTGTAGATGCGGCTATCAAGATGGCAAACGATGGCAAGCGAGTCCTGCTCTATCCTTCAGACATATCGAGTGTCAACGGACTTGAAGGCAAGTTCCTGCCTGTATTCTGGTCACCTGTACACTTCCCTAAGCAGGCAGGCACCATGGGGCTTCTTGTCACTCCTCAGCACCCGGCACTTGCACATTTCCCTACAGAGATGCACAGCGACTGGCAATGGTGGAACATTGTCAAGAGCAGCCGAGTGATGCAGATAGACTCCATCGCAGGAGCAGAACCTATCATAGAGTCGGTCGACAACTTTGCCAACAACCGCCGTCTCTGTCAGCTCTTCGAGGCACGTCTCGGCAAGGGTAGCATCATCGTAAGCAGCATCTGCCTGGGCAAACCGTTGCCAGAGATACAGCACCTCCTCTACAGCATCAAGCAATATATGGCAGGCGACCTCTTCGCCCCTCGTCAGTCCGTCAACTCTGACCAGCTCCGTACGCTCTTCCAGGCAGACAAGGAGCAGAAGGCAACAGATGCTATGAGCATTTACGAATAAATACTACTCATCATGAAGAAGATATTTCTCTTACTGCTGTCCATGCTCGGGATGAACTATATCATCGCTCAAGAGTGGATTAGTGCCCCTGGGAAGTATGAATCAATGCCCGTGTTCACAAAGACTTTCTACCTACAGAAGGCGGTGAAACGTGCAACCATACATACCAGCGCCTTAGGAATCTATACACTCTGTGTCAATAGCAAGGAGATAGAAGACGAACAGCTGAAACCAGGTTGGACAGATTACCGCAAGGAGATATTCTACCAGTCGCACGAGATACCCGTATCGTTGCTAAGGGGCGATACACTGTGCATCTCGGCTCAGGTGAGCAATGGATGGTGGATTGGCGGTATTACCCGTGGTGTGTATGGCAACCGCAATCGTCATGCCTTCATCTGCTGGGTAGATGTGCAGTACAAGGACGGGACGAAGGAACAGTTCGTTACCGATACTTCGTGGAAGTGCTCGACAGATGGCCCCCTCCAGATGGGCGACATATACAATGGAGAGACCTACGATGCCAGCCGACAGCCTACTCAGTGGGAGAACGTCTTGGTGAACAAAGACGCTAAGGGTGTGCTTATCCCCGAGTTCGGCCCTAAGGTAAGGATACGCAATAAGTTGCTTTGGCGACATCCGCAAAGGGTGACTCTGTACGAAGGAGCAACGCCCACCAACACCGACTTCGGCAAGATCAACGAGGTGAAGAGCCTTTCATCGTTTTCATCTCCAATCACTTTGAAGCAAGGACAGACGCTACTCATCGACTTCGGACAGAATATGGTGGGATGGATAGACTTTGTTGTCAAAGGGAAGAAAGGCGCAAGCCTCACCTGTACATTCGGCGAGATGCTCAACTACAATGGCGATGCGAAACGTCTGGACAAAGGTCCTGCCGGAAGTCTGTGGACATACAACCTCCGCGATGCAAAGGCAACACTACGCTATACACTTCGAGGAGGCGAGATGGAGCAGTACCATCCTCGTCATACCTTCTTCGGATTTCGTTATGCAGAGATGACAGCTACAGAGGATGTTGAGATACATTCGGCAGTAGGACAAGTCGTTGGTAGCGACATCACGGAATGGGGCACCTTTGAGTGCAGCAACCCCGACATCAACCAGCTCTATGCCAACGTGTGGTGGGGACAGCGAGGCAACTTCCTCAGCATCCCGACCGATTGCCCTCAGCGCGATGAACGGCTCGGTTGGACGGGCGACACGCAGATCTTTTCCACTACTGCACTCTACAACAGCGATGTGCGTGAGTTCTACCGCAAATGGATGCGAGATATGCGCAACAGTCAGCGAGAGGATGGCGCCTA
>JAZLKQ010000304.1:0-2071 GCA_045597745.1 Bacteroidaceae bacterium
GCCCTAAAGGGGGAGAGGGGATGGGGGAGAGGGGCTCTTTGTTTTGTCCTATAATGTAACATATTTATATCTCAAATGTAACGTATTGATACATTTTTTATAGATAAAAGTGGTGTTTTGCTGTATTGGTCTTGATGTTTCGCAAAAAATCATTATATTTGCAGTGATTAACGAATGGATAGGAATATTTGTTTTAGGAATTATAAAAAGAATAGGATATATATACTACTAATTAACGACTCATTGTATTTATGCTACTTGTAATAGATGATGACAAGGCTATATGCGCATCCTTATCACTGATTCTTCGACGCAATGGATATGAGGCAATGTCTGCCAATGATCCCGACGCTGCACTTGAGATTGTCAAGGTGCAGCCTCTTCAGCTTGTACTTATGGATATGAATT
Source organism: Bacteroidaceae bacterium (assembly GCA_045597745.1). Lineage (GTDB taxonomy): Bacteria > Bacteroidota > Bacteroidia > Bacteroidales > Bacteroidaceae > Minthosoma. The sequence goes on from JAZLKQ010000304.1 coordinate 409, forward strand.
ACTCGCATTCGCAGAATGGCGAGGAGGGTATCATGCTCCTGAGGAAGGTGAAGATGTATCAGCCTGAGGTGCCTGTGATACTGATGACGGCGTGGGGCAGTATCGACCTTGCTATATCGGCGATGAAGGAGGGGGCGTTTGATTTTATTACAAAGCCATGGAACAACACTGCACTTCTCGACCGCATAGAGACGGCTATACAGTTGCACGGCATAGGTAGCCTGAAGCGTAGCGGTGGCGTGCTCGAGAGGAAATATGAGGGCGAGGGCTCGTTTGGTGCTCCTAAGCAGGAGGCGGGACCGTTGCAGACGGATATGCGTATAGCCAATTTTAGCCCGGAGATGGAAGTGATAGGCACCAACGAGCAGTTTCGTCAGGTGATGAACACTGTAGAGAAGGTGGCGAGGACCAATGCGCCTGTGCTCATAGTGGGCGAGAGTGGCTGTGGCAAGGAACTGATAGCAGAGGCATTGCACTACAACAGTCTGCGCGAACGTATGCCGCTCGTCAAGGTCAATCTCGGTGGCGTGTCAAGTTCGCAGTTTGACAGCGAGATGTTCGGTCACAAGAAGGGCGCATTCTCTGACGCCTATACAGATAGAAAAGGATATTTTGAGCAGGCGGAAGGCGGAACGCTCTTTCTCGACGAGATAGACGAGCTCGACCTTGCCTGCCAGGTCAAGTTGCTCCGCGTACTCCAGGAACAGTCGTACGAGGTGCTGGGCGAGAGCGGTGTGCGCAAGACCAACGTGAGGGTGGTATGTGCTACCAATGTCGAACTTGACCAGATGGTCATGAAGGGTACATTCCGTGAAGACCTGTTCTATCGCATCAATCTCATCACGTTGCGACTGCCGGCACTCAGAGAGCGCAAGGAGGACATTGTGCCGATAGCGATGTACTTTATCAAGAAGCAGTGCGATGCGGACGGTGTGCCGATGGTGGCTGTAGACGATGAAGCGAAGGCGTATCTCACATCACTGCCGTTCTACGGCAATATGCGTGAACTGAAGAATATGGTGGACCGCACGTTGCTCTTGCGTAGTTCGGACGTGCTGACCAAGAGCGACTTCGAGACCTCCGCCATGCTTTCGCAGCCTATGGCTCGCCCTGTGGCTCAGATGTCGACGTCTCATCCTGATGTCGTGGACGATATGCCTCGACCTGCAGTCAGCGAGGTGCCTTCATCACCAGCCCAGGCGCTTACGCTCGACGAGATGGAGAAGGCGTCCATACTCAATGCCATAACGGAGTGTGGCGGCAACTTGAGCAAGGTGGCGAAACTGCTCGGCATATCGAGAGGTGCGCTGTACAGGAAGCTCGAGAAGTATGACATTCCAAAGCGATAGTTAGTTGTGTATATATATAAATAAGGTGTAATATTATGGGTGAACACACATTGGATACGAGCACAATGCTCAGTGCGATGCATCTCGGTATGCTGACGGTAGATGCTGACGGTATAGTGATGGCTGCCAACGATGAGGCGGCTAAGATGGTCAGGGTGCCAGACGTACCTGCCATGACAGGCAAGAGGCTCGGAGACCTGCACAGATGCATCGGCAGGTATGTGGGCGAACTGCCTGTAGGTGCTGAGACGGTGGCACGTCTGTGCGATGGGCGTGTGCTCAAGTTGCGTACATTCAGCACTGGCGTCGAGGGG